>JBFFHG010000206.1:0-6308 GCA_041557055.1 Desulfosarcinaceae bacterium | reverse complement strand
CTCGCCGGCCGGGCCGGTGACAATGGCTGTCTGGCTGCCGGCGATCACCGGCCGGGTGGCGTGGCGCTCGGGTCTGAACACAATCTCAACCGGCATGCATGCAAACAGGTTGTGATAGCCGTCGCCCTCCGCTGCACCCGAACCAAAATGCTGCCGCCCCTCGTGGCGCACTTTGAGCAGAACATAGCCCTTGGCGTTCAACCGCCCCACGGCATGGCCCTCGAGCTTGAATTTGAACCCGGGGGCGAATCCGCGGCAGCCGCTGCGCCCGCGCAAAATCAACTGTCCGGCGTCCATGGCTTGCATGCGCACTTTGGCCAGGGCGTCGCCCTGGTCGCTGGTCCTTTCATAGCCGCCGGGATATTCGTACTTCTCTCCCTCGCCTTTGACCGAAGTGTTGACCGAACGGCTTTGCACGGTCATGTCGTTGTCCGGAACGGTGAAGTTGTAATCCCGCGACGCGTATTTGGCGGTGGTCAGCTTGTTGCCCGCCCGCAGGCTGATGATGACATCCTGAGCGGTTGTGCCCCCCAGCGAGTCCTGAAAGGAGACGGTCTCTTTGGACCCGGCGGCAAACGGCTTGGACCCGGCGGCGTCGTCTGCAAACACCAGGGTGTGGCGGCCGTTTTCATGTTCGAAAAAATAGAAGATGCCTTGGTCTTCGCAGAGCCGGCTGATAAAGGCAAAGTCCGGTTCATTGTACTGTACGCAATACCCTTTGGCCTCATAGGCGGCGTCCAGGTTCATGCGAAAGTCAATGGTCTGGGACACCCCTTTGGGGCCCAGCGCGGCCGGGTCCAGGACCGCCTTGATGATCTCGGGCACGGACTTGTTCTGGAAGATGCGGCTGTCGATGCACTGGGTCAGGGGCCACACGGCAGGCGCCATAACGGCCCGGTAGTTGCTGAACCCTTGCTTGAGCGACACTTCGCCGGGCTCGAATTCGGTGATCATGCCGTTGAAAAAACGCTCGGTCCCGTCCGAGGCGCGCACGGCCACGGTGACGTTCTTGCCGGCCAGTTGATCAAAGGTGATGTCGTTGCGCTCGGAGGCCAGTTCCAGTTCAAAGCTGTAAAGTTTGGAAATGTGCTCGGTCCCGGAAAACGACAGAACCACAAAGGTCTCTTCACCCAACGGGGTGGCGATGCGCATCAGGCGCTCTTGTTGAGAGATGGCCATAATGAAATTTTCCTTGTTGCGCTGCATGTGAAAAACATGAACTCTTTCACATGAAATTGCATGTTCCAACGCGCGGCCCTGTCAAGGCCGTGGCGGGTTGCGGTAAACAGTTTGTGACGGATCTCAGAAATCCGGACGTTGAACGCAATGGGTCCGGTTTGCTTCCAGATGCGCTTGCCGGTGTCCATTGGCAAAGCGGCTGTCAGATTGGGGGGCAGACAAACATATGCCGGCCGGTTCTGTCAAGTTTTTTTTCTCCACCCAAAATCCGCGTTTGGTTCCACATAAGGTGGTGCACTGGGTTATCGCGTCATGGGCATTATCATCACCCATATGCGCCAGTTCGGCCGCAAGACCGACCCCAACCTTGAGAAGGTGCAGATCAACGATGTGTTCCGCCAAGCATTTGAGATTTTCAGCCAGCAACTGAATTTACGCGGTATCGAAGTGGTGTGGCAAATCGATGATCCGTTGCCCTTGATCATGGGGGATAAGGCTGACGCCATCGATTTGGAGCCGGCGAACCAGAGGTCCTCAGGGCGGAGCTATGGGGTGCAGATCATTGGCCGTTTTGGTTGCTTTGAAGCGCTTCCTCATGGTGCCGCAATCTGAATTGCCTCTATGCCCCGGGCTTTTTGGCCGCATTATCCAAAAGTTTTTGGATCGTGGTGCGATTGCAGATTTGATCGATGGCATTTTGCAGTTCAGACCACAGGGGCATGAAGGCGCAGGCCCCGTAAAGGGGGCAATCGGTTCCCAGAATGCAACTGACGCAAGCCGTGGTTTCCTTGTGGGTATCATCCAGGGCCTGGAAGATTTCTCCCACCGTAATTTCACTGGCCGGGCGTTTGAGATGGAATCCACCGGTGTATCCGCGCTTGGCCATCACTATTCCCGCATGTTTCAGCCGGTTCAGAATGATTTCCAAAAAACGTTGGGGAATCGCTTGAGATTGAGCGATCTCGGCGGATTTCAGGGGGGCCTCGCCCTGGTGTTTGGCCAACTCGAAAATGGCCCTCAGGGCGTACTGTTTTTTCTGAGTGATCAGCATGATTTTAGCTAACTTCGTTTTCTTAATTTAAATAATCAGTTTCAATTTCAATCAACAGACGGTTGCTATCTATCTTGTTTGAGCCCAGGGAGCAAGGCTGCTCTTGCTGCTCCGGCGGTATTTTCAACTTGTTTGCACGTTTGCTTGGCTGGCATATGAATGTAAGTATTGTGATAACGGTCGGTTAAATCCATACTGATTTCATTTCGGAATAATTTTTAAAAAGTGATTGACTTGCCGTTGCTATCTTGACTATGGAAGTTTTGATGCAAGGAATTGGGGATATGGGCAATAGGAGAATCCATCGGTCTGGACAAATCCCTCCGTTACCGTCACGTCAAGGCCAACGATAAGAGGTGCGAACTTTGCCATCATGAGTAAAATGCCCAGACCAAAGCTCTATTTTATGCCAACCGGCCGGCCGCCCATATGGCCGGCATTGGCTGCCATCGCAAAATGACCGCTCAAAACAAGGATGCCGGACCGGCCCAGTGCGGCGGCTGTCACGATGTCAGGCGGCAGGCCCTGATCGAGAAACTGACCGATGTACCGCGCATGGAACGCAATCAGCCCGATGCGGTGATGGTCAAGGAGAGCAACCCGGGGCCGGTAACCAAACGCATGCTGCCGGTGCCCTTGGACCATAAAGCCCACGAGGGATACGCCGACACCTGCCGCGGCTGCCACCACGCCGCCCTTACGCCTTGCGCAAGGGTCACACAATTTTGAAATTTGACCTCATAAGGCCCGGAAAAAGGGGACTTGTGTGCGATCTTTTTCCGGAACATAAAAATGGTGGTTGGTTTAGGTATATTATAGGTTTGAATTTATCAGGTATTGGATTTAGACTTGACTTATAAGTTGACTTCCTTCAATTTAGGACTCTTTTTTAAGAATATGCTCATTACTTTTGCTTGATTTGGCCATGGCAATAACAGGGCTGACGCATTGGTTTCGATTCCCTTCGCCCGTGGCCGTTAGAATTGAATAGGGGCGCTTGGTTTACGGACATCGAATTGATGCACAAGGAGCTAGCATGGTTGACACTTCAGACTGGGACTGGGAGATCGGTGAAAAGCAGATCGACATGACCGGCTGGCAAGATGACTATCAATGGGTTGAGGAACCCTATGCCAGTCCGGACGGTGAGTCGGTGACCGCCATCGTGAACGTGGACGAGGGCGAGTTTAATGTTTGCACCAACGGCCGGACCTGGGAAAGCTGTTTTGATAAGATCTGGCATTTGCGGTTTTCACCCGACGGACGGCT
The DNA here is from genome assembly GCA_041557055.1 of Desulfosarcinaceae bacterium. GTDB lineage: Bacteria > Desulfobacterota > Desulfobacteria > Desulfobacterales > Desulfosarcinaceae > JARRKU01. Next base: position 2,809 of record JBFFHG010000206.1, on the reverse strand, counting down.
TTTTGCCATTGTCTCCGACATGGGGGAGTGGACCGTGACAGTGGATGGGAAAGCTTGGGACAACAAGTTCGGGTATGTCTGGAATCCGCTTGTCAGCAGTGACGGCAGCCGTATCGCCGTGGCTGCTCAACAGGATATGCGTTATGCCATGGCCCTTGATGGGGCGGCTTGGAAAAATAATTTTGCCAACATGACCTATTTCGCCATCAGTCCGGACGGCAGGCAAACCGCGGCCGCGGTGCAGGTTCGCGAGGCGGATTCAGGTGAAATTCACAAATTTCAGGAGGGCACCTTCTCCGCCGCAATCAACGGCCGGGCCTGGGAGACCGCCTTTGTCAATGTCTGGAACCTGGCTTTCAGCCCGGACGGGCAACATCTGGCCGCTGAAGTTCGATTGAATCTCTATGACTACACCATAGCTGTTGACGGTAAGGCCTGGGACCAGACTTACGGTTGCGTCTGGGCGCCCTGCTTCAACCCGTCGTCGGGCGCCGTGGTCGCCCCCGTGCGGACTGAGGGCAAATGGGCCATGGCCGCCGACGGTCAGATCATCTGGTCCCGACGGTTTGTGCAGCTCTGGCAGCAATGTTTCAACCCTGACGGATCCAAACTGGCGGCCATCGTTGCACCGGCTTACGGACGCTGGACCGTGGCCGTGGACGGAATTCCCTGGGGTGCAACTTTTGGCCAGATGGTCACGGATTTGACTTTCAGCCCGGACGGCAGCCATCTGGCCGCACTTGGCAAGGACGGGGACCAATGGCGGGTGGTGGTGGACGGCAAGGCCTGGAGCGGTGCTTTTGACAGGATATGGCAACCGGTTTTTGCGCCCGACAGTCGGACCGTGGCGGTCAAAATTGAAAAAGCAGGTGTGTTCACCATCGCAGTCAACGATCGGCTCTGGCAGCGCGAGTGCGACATGGTGTGGGACCCTGCCTTCAGTCCGGACGGCAGCCGGCTGTTGATACGCACCATTGAAAACGGCGTCTATAAAAGACATATTGTCCCGGTCTCTTCCATCACAGGTTAATGGGGGGTTGCATGCACGCGATCTATTCTTTTGTGGCCGGACCACTGGTTTGGGCGGCTTTTATTCTTTTTTTCGGCGGCATCGTTTTTCGTCTGATCAAATTGCTGGCATTGGCCAACAAAACCGAAAAGTTTATCTTCTCTTACATGAGTCTCAAATACAGTCTGCGATCGCTTGCACATTGGGCGGTGCCTTTCGCAACCGTCAACTGGCGCAGGCGGCCCATACTCACCGTGGTGACCTTTGTTTTTCATTTGTGCCTTTTTTTCATGCCCATTTTTTTGCTTTCCCACATCGTGTTGTGGGATGAGAGCTGGAATGTCAGATGGTGGGCCCTTCCCGACGGTGCGGCCGATGTCATGACCCTTTTGGTGATCGCCGCCTGCGTTTTTTTCTGGATTCGGCGGCTATCCCAACCCGAAGTCAGGTTTGTCACGGACTGGACGGATTATCTGTTGCTGATTATCGTGGCGGCGCCCTTTGTCACCGGCTTTCTGGCTTATCAGCAATGGTTTGCAACGGACTGGATGACAATTTTGCATATACTCAGCGGTGAAATCATGCTGGCGGCCATCCCTTTTACCCGTTTGGTGCATATGGTTTTTTCACCTCTTACGCGGGCCTATATGGGGTCGGAATTCGGCAAGGTAAGGCATGCGAAAGATTGGTAGGCGGATACTGTGCGAAAGTGATTTTCAACCTGCCCCGTTTGGGTCCGTGTTGGTCAACTCGTTTATGAGAGGTTTTATTTTACAAGGGAGTGAAGATAATGGCTGAACCGGCAAAAGAGGGAAGGGCCGAAGTATTGGATGACGGCATTGAGGTCGGCGCCTCGCGATTGACGCCCGAGAGGATCGAACGGGTGATCAACAGCGTCCTGCAAGGAGAGACCGGCGCGCGTTTCAAGGCCTATATCGAAACCTGCATTCACTGCGGGCTATGTTCCGATGCCTGCCACTTTTATTTGTCCCATCATAACGATCCGCATTTTTCACCGGTGGGCAAGGTCAAACAGGCCCTGTGGCCCATGGTTAAGAAAAAGGGCCGGGTGGACGCGGATTTCATAAGGCAGGCGGCGCGAATTGCCCACACGGAGTGTAACCTGTGCAAGCGCTGCGCCCAATATTGCCCCTTTGGCATCGACATCGCCTATTTGATGTTGGTGGTGCGCCGGATCATCCATAAGCTTGGCGCGACACCGTTGTATATTCAGGATACGGCTCACAGCCACTCGGTCACCATGAATCAGATGTGGGTCAAAGGCGACGAATGGCCCGACACCCTGCAGTGGCAGGAAGAAGAGGCCCAGGCCGAGATCGCCAAGCTGCGCATCCCCCTGGACAAAGAGGGGGCCGACATCATGTACTCGGTGATTGTGCCCGAGCCTAAATTCCAGGCCCAGTTGATTTACCAGACCGCCGCCATCATGCACGTGGCCGGCGTTAACTGGACCATGCCCTCGGCCATCGGCTGGGATAACAGCGATATGGCCATGTATACCGGCGACAATGAAGTGATGGGGCGCATCAAACGCACCCACTTTGAAATTGCCGATCGCCTGAAGGTCAAGAAAATCGTCATGGGCGAGTGCGGCCATGCATTTCGTTCGGTCTATGACATGGGCAACCGCTGGCTGGGGTGGGCCATGCCTCCCATCCCGGTCGTGCACGCCATTGAATTTTATTATGATTTGCTTAAATCGGGACGTATCAAGATCGTTAAAAAATATGAGTCCCCTGTCACCCTGCACGACCCCCCAAACGTGGTCCGTGGGGGCGG
>JBFFHG010000205.1:0-6311 GCA_041557055.1 Desulfosarcinaceae bacterium | reverse complement strand
TGTCCCGGCGATCGTCGGCGCCGTTATATGCGCCGCAATGCTCATCGGTCTTCCACTCATCGGAATCGCCTCAATCAGTGGCGACATCGGTATCTATCTGGAATTCCCGCCGCTCACCCGCCATACCGTGTCCGCCCCTTTTGATGCGACAGCATTTGGAATCATAAGCGCCTTGGATCTGATGATGCTCTTGGGAGGCGCATTTCTTTTTATGAAATCCGGGCGGGGCCTGAATTTCACCTTGACGCAGAACCGGCATGCCTTTCCGGCCTGGGGATGGTGGGGTGCGGTTGTTTTGCTGACAGGCTGGGTGCTGGCCTGGACCCGCTTTCCCTGGTTCGCGCCCCTGCAGGGGCATACCTTCTGTATTCCCTGGATCGGTTATATCCTGGTCATCAACGCCCTGTGTGTGCAACGCAGCGGCAACAGCCTGATGACGGACAGTCCCGGACGATTTCTGATGCTGTTCCCGGCCAGTGCCTCCTTTTGGTGGTTTTTCGAATACCTTAACCGATTTGTGCAGAACTGGCACTATGTCGAGGTGGCGCAGTTCGGCCCCGTCGGATATACCCTGCTGGCCTCCATGGCGTTTGCCACCGTCTTGCCGGCTGTTTTAAGCACCCATCGGTTACTTCTGACCTTCGCTATCTTCAACCCCGGGCTTGCGCACATTGCGGCCGTCCCATGGCCCAACGGCAGGATACCGGCAGCCATGACCCTTTTGACTGCCGCCGGCGGGCTGACGTTTATCGGCGTCTACCCTGATTTTCTCTATCCCCTGGTTTGGTGCGCGCCGCTGCTGATTATCGCCAGCCTTCAGGCCCTATGGGGCCGCACCACCCTTTTTTCCAATCTGCCCAGAGGTGATTGGCGAGCCATCGGTGCATCGGCCGCAGCCGCCCTGGTTTGCGGTTTTTTCTGGGAAATGTGGAATTTTTATAGCCTGACACGCTGGGAATACACCATCCCTTTTGTCGAGCGTTTTCACATTTTCGCCATGCCCCTTTTGGGATACGGCGGTTATTTGCCCTTTGGACTGGAGTGCCTGGTCATCGGACAAATCATTATGGGGCCGCAGTGCCTATCGCCCGAGAAAAGCATAAAACCACTTGATCCGGAAATTTGACAGGCGCAAACGGCATGGCCGGATTGCATAAAATTCGATAGAATACTTTCACTTAAAACCGGGCAATACGCCTGGACAAATTGGTCAAACCATGGCATCTACAAGCCATTGCGGCCCAGTTCCCATTTTAAAAAAATGAAACCGAATTAAGGGCAAACGACAAAGGAACGACCATGCACAAACTGCTGACCGACAATCCAGGTACCCAGATGCTCATGTTGGGCAATGAAGCCATTGCCCGGGGTGCGGTTGAAGCCGGAGTAGCCTTCGGCACCACCTATCCGGGAACCCCTTCATCGGAAATTTCACTGAATTTATATCAGATCGCACAGCAAAGCGATCTCTACTTCGAATACAGCACCAACGAAAAAGTGGCCCTTGAAGTGGTCGCCGGGGCCGCCAACACGGGCTTGCGATCCATATGCATGATGAAGCACGTGGGCCTCAATGTGGCCGCGGACCCCTTGATGACCCTGGCCTATGTGGGTGTCACAGGCGGGCTGGTCATCATCTCGGCCGACGACCCCGCCATGTTCTCCAGCCAGAATGAACAGGACAACCGCTACTATGCCAAATTCGGAGGGATGCCCATGCTGGAACCCTCGACTGTGGCCGAAGCCAAAGAGATGATGATTTACGCCTTTGAGCTTTCGGAAAAACTCCGGGAACCGGTGTTGTTCCGCACCACCACCCGTATTAACCATTCAACAGCGTTTGTGGCGTTGGGTCCCATCAGGACACCTCAAACCAGGGGGGATTTCACCAAAGCCCCCTTACGTTATGTGCCGGTACCGGTGGTTGCACGCCAGTTGCATGTCAAGCTCCTGGACAATCTGACCAAAGCCGGGGAGATGAGTACCGGCAGCCGGTACAACCAAGTGACCGGCGACGGCCCTTGGGGCGTGATCTGTAATGGCGTCAGCCTCAACTATGTTCAGGATGCGATTAAAGATCTCAAAATCACCGGCAAGGTTAAAACCCTGCGCCTCGGTTTTTCAAATCCTCTGCCCATTGATCTCATCCGTGATTTTTTAAAAGGATGCGAAAAAGTGCTGGTGGTTGAAGAGGGCGAACCATTTATTGAAGAGGCGGTCAAAGCCTTGGCCCATGAAGCCGGCCAGACCTTCCCCATCAGAGGCAAAGGCGAAAATCTCTTTTCAAGGCTCTACGAATTCGATCCGGCCCTGGTGCGCCGGATCATGGCAGCCTATTTCGAGATCAATTACACCCCACCGGCCGGACTCTCTGTGCAAGATGTTCCGCCGCTGCCGGCCCGACCGCCCAACCTGTGTGCGGGCTGCTCCCACCGGGCCACCTTCTATGCCGTCAAAAAGGCCGCCCATGACATGGATGCCATCTGCCCCACCGATATCGGCTGCTATACCCTGGGATTTCTGCCGCCCATGGGCGTGGGGGATTTTCTGGTCTGCATGGGCTCTTCAGTGAGCAGCGGCTGCGGCATTGCAAAAGCCACCGGCAGAAAAGTGATCTCATTCATCGGAGACTCCACCTTTTTTCACTCCGGCATAACCGGCCTGGTCAACGCCGTTTACAACAATTACAACTTCACCCTGGTCATTCTGGATAACGGTACGACGGCCATGACCGGTCATCAGCCCAACCCCGGCGTGGACATGGCGGCCCTGGAATTAGAGGGCTACAACCACATCTCCATAGAGGCGATTGTCAAAGCAATCGGTGTCCGGCAGGTCACCGTGATCAAACCCTACAAGGTGAACAAAAGCATCACAGCCATCCGGGAAGCCCTTGAATACAAGGGCGTATCGGTGATTATCGCCCAGGAGCTGTGCACCCTTTACGCCAAAAGCATAAAAAAACTCAAGCCCCGCGCATTCCAAGTCACCGAAAAATGCAAGAACCACCGGAATTGTATCAATGAGTTTGCCTGTCCGGCCTTTTATCTGGATGAATCGCTGGTCAGAATTGATCCCGATGTGTGTGTGGGGTGCGCCGTCTGTGCGCAAATATGTCCGGAAAACGCCATTACCCCCGTAAAATCAGCTTAATTGATAAGGAAAAAAGAGATGGATAGTATTCGACTGATCATCGTGGCCGTGGGCGGGCAGGGCAACCTTCTGGCTTCCAAGGTGTTGGGGGAGGCGGCCTTGCAGGCCGATGTCCCGGTTCGTATGAGTGAAATCCACGGAATGGCCCAGCGCGGCGGCGTGGTGGAATCGGCGATCGTCTTCGGCGACGCCCGGAGCATGCTCGTTTCGGACGGGGAAGCTGATCTTCTCCTGGGTTTTGAGCCCTGCGAGACCCTGCGCGCCCTGAACAAGTGCAACCCCCAAACCGTGGTCATTTCAAACACGGCGCCCGTGCCGCCGTTTACGGTGGCCATCGGCAAAGGCAGCTACCCCGACCTGAATCGGCTTCAGGAGCTGATACGCGCCAAAACCAAAAGACTGGTGGCTTTTGACGGCCTGACCCTGGCCAAAACAGCCGGCAGTGCCATGGCCCTCAATATGGTATTGATCGGCGCGTTAATTCAAACCGGCATTCTGCCCATAACGGCTGCACATATCAAAACAGCCATAGAGACCAAAACCAAATCATCCTTTCGCGCGATCAACCAAAAAGCCTTTGATCTCGGATTTAAGGCGGCTGCAACAGCCAAATGACAGAACGTAACAGCCCCATTGTTTCAACACGGTAAGGATTTTGCAGTATGAACCACATTCCGTGTTCTCAGATTTCAGTATAAGGAGATCCTTATGCGCTTGCTCATTATGCCCCTGGTTGTGATTTCATTAATGCTGCCAACGATTCCGTGTTCGGCAAAAATCTATAAATATCAGCGGGATGGTGTCTGGTATTACACTGATACCCCGCCGCCGGATATGCCCGGGGAGAGCGAGGAACTCGTTGAAAGCGGCAAATCCGCGCCGCCGCCCACCCAGCAGGGCGGAACCCAACTTCTCGCCGACTACCCGGCCCGCAATGCCATTGAAAAGGCCGCTGCGGCCACCGTGGCTATCAAAACAGCCGTTGGATACGGCAGCGGATTTTTTATCTCCAACAACGGTCATATCATTACCAACAAACATGTGATCCGAACCCCGGAACAACAGACCCAGAAAGCCGAGGAATTCTTTGACCGGGTGGATAACCGTGCAGAGACCATTGAAAAACAGTTTGCCGCCGAACAAAAGCGATTGAATGATTACAAAGCCAAGCTGGAACGGCTGAAGCAAATGGCCGACAGCGAAAAAGAGCGCTCGCGTAAAAAATCCTATGAAGAGGAGTACCAATTCCGCAAAAAAGATTACGATGATTGGCAGGCCGATTATCGAAAACGCAAAAAAGAGTTCAAAACTCAATGGCGTGAATATGAATCAGGCCGCGGGGACTATGATTACAGCCGCAGCGTTGCTGACCTGTCCCAGAGCTTTACCGTGGTTCTGGTTGACGACACGGAACTTTTCGTCCACCTGGTGGCTGTAAGCGAAAAGCACGATCTGGCGTTGCTCAAACTGGACGGTTACCAGACACCCGCGCTGAATCCGGCTGAAGCCCATATGCTGGCCCAGGGCGATCCGGTCTATGCCATCGGCAACCCGGCCAAACTGAGAAATACGGTTACCTCAGGCATCTTCTCAGGATACGAGGGCAGTTACATCCAGACCAATGCCCAGATCAACCCGGGCAACAGCGGCGGCCCCTTGATCGATCCAGAGGGCAACGTTCTGGGTGTCAACACCAAAAAGAGAATCGGCAGCGCCATTGAGGGCCTGGGTTTCGCAATTCCCATTCAGACGGCGCTCAAAGAATTTGGCCGGCATTTCCCATGACCGTTAACGTATTGTTTCCGCTGTTATTAGTTCCTTGTCATGTTTTTCAGGCAACCATAGGGTTTATCAAGTTCAGCACGGATCGCCAGGCCTAATTTTTCCATCACATAGGGTTTCTTGACATAACGCCCCGCACCGAGTTTCTGGGCCGCCTTGACACGCTCGGACTCGGAAAACCCGCTGACGATAATCGCTTTTTGGGACGGATGAATTTCAAGAACACGCCGATAGGTTTCCAAACCATCGATGCCCGGCTCCATAATCATGTCCAGCAGGAGCAAATCCACGGCTCTATTGCGAAGAAAAGCGACGGCGCCCTCACCGCTATTGGCCGTATGGACGGCATAACCCAGATCCGTCAGCATTTGGCCGGCAATATTGCGCTGCTCGGCCATATCATCGACGATCAGAATCGTCTCACCTTTACCCATGTAATCCCGTTTGGGCACTGCCTGGGGAAGATCGGCAAGGGGTTTTCGGCTGACGGGCAGATAGACGCTGATAACCGTGCCCTGTCCGGATTCGCTTTGAACGTCGATGTAACCCTGATGGTCCTGAACAAAACCCCAGACAACGGCCATCCCCAGCCCTGTTCCGCTGCGCCCCATGATTTTTTTGGTATAAAACGGCTCAAAAATGTGGGGCAGGTCATCGGCTGAAATGCCGATACCGTTGTCCTCCACTTGAAGCAGGACATAATCGCCCCGGGCCACATCGCTATATCCGTGAACAGGCCGATCCACATAGCAGTTGGCGGTCGAAACAATCACCCGCCCCCCATCCCGAAGGGCTTCAACCGCATTTGAGACCAGGTTCATAACGCACTTTTTCAAATGCAGGGGGGAACCCTGGACGTTGTTCAAATCCGTTGCAAGCAAGGGAACAATTTCGATATCGCAATGGAGTTCATAAAGTTTCTTAAACTCATGGGAGTTAATATATTCCCGGATCACACCGTTCAAATCCAGGACTTGGGGGTTGATGACCCCCCGGCGCGCCAGAGTCAACAGTTCTTCCACAATGGCGGCCGCCTTCTGACCGGACTCGCAAATACTTTTCAAGGGCAAATACATCGGGTTATCCGGCGCCATCCCGGACAACAAATAATCCGGATAGCTGACAAGACCGAACATCACATTGTTCAAGTCATGGGCCACGCCGCCGGCCAACAGCCCCAGGGCCTCCATTTTCTGGGAACGGGCCAATTTTTCCTGAAGTTCTTTTTTCTCCTCTACAGTACCCTTAAATAAAGGCAACAATTCTTCTAGTACATCTCCTGCATCTGAATCATCATCATCCAATAGTTCCTTTAATTTTACTAATAGATTTGATACCTTTTCTGAATCGGTATTAACTGTAGCAGTTTCTACTTC
>JBFFHG010000204.1:0-6319 GCA_041557055.1 Desulfosarcinaceae bacterium | reverse complement strand
GGTGTCCATCCATAAATGGCCAATCTGCCTATTTCTGGACGGACAGAATATAGGCCAAATCAAATCGGGTGCCGCTATGGAACAAAAGAGCCACTGCAGCTTCTGCGGCGGGCTACTGACCGAAAAATTCGTTGATGGGCGCCAGCGGCTCTATTGCCCGGCTTGCTCGCGCCCCATCTACGAGAACCCTATTCCGGCCACCTGCATGGTGGTGGTCGATACCGACCACCGGGTGCTGCTGGTCAAACGCAGCATTGATCCCAAAAAGGGAGAGTGGTGCCTGCCGGGCGGGTTTATCGAGTTGGGGGAGGCCCCGGAAAAAGGCGCCCTCAGGGAACTGGCCGAAGAGACCGGATTGACCGGAACAATTGAGAAACTATTAGGCGTGTGCACCACGCCTTCAACCCAATACCATTCGGTCCTCATGGTGGGCTATCTGATCAGCCGGTTTGAAGGTTTTCCAATGGCCGGCGATGACGCCTGCGAAGTTCGATGGTTTCCAATTGAGAGGCTGCCGTCCATCGCCTTTGACAGTCACCGCCGCTTCGTGGATCAGTATGTGCGGGAACAGGGGGCGTGATCAATTCGTTAGTGCCCACCATTAACAATTTGACCGTTTTGTTCAGGACCGCCGCATTTCCTTCTATAAAGAACCGAAAATGCAATGGGGCCCCACCAGAAGGATATTGTTGGGCATCCACGTCTGGATGGCCTCCATTTTGCTGCCGAACAGAAAATCCTTGATCAGTCCATGCCCGTAAGCACCGACCACCAGAAGCGCGTCATGGGGCACGGCGTACAGGTTTTCCTCGAAACCGCCTTTGGAAAATTTATGCCAGGTACGGACCGTCTGACGGACCGGTTCAAGCAAATCGGCATCCTTTAGCTGCTGATCCAGGTAATCCGCATGGTGCTCCTTGATAAATGATAACATGTCCAACGGATAACCGGATTTCCGGCTCAGATGCAATCCCCAGCGCAGGGCTTTATTGGCATTTTGCGAGCCGCCGTAAAAGACCATAACGCTCTTCCATGGCTTGAATGCGGCGCCGGTCATCAGCACCGGAAAGGTTGAGGATTTAATGATCCGGCGCACTTTGGGCCCGATATAGCCCAATCCTATTTTGGCGGAGAGGTCACTGATGGTGCGGGGGCAACACATATAGTTGAAATTCGTCGGAATATCAGGAAGCTGCGAAGCAGTGAAATTTTTGGGGGCCAAGGGAACGGTCTTGATGCCGCTTTGTTCGGCCAATGCAACGGCATGGGCCAACGCACTGCCCGGCGATGTCAGATAGGACCCGTCCAGATCCACCTGAACCGCATCATGATCAAAATACATCAGAAACTGGGTGGACTCGGGAATATAAACATGGGGTATCACCCCCAGGGTTCTGCAAAAATAGAGGGACTGCAAAAAAGTCTCTCTTCCCAAAGGCGTATTTCTGAACACATGCAACAAACGATCTTCCATGGTGATCTCCTTTCCAATGCCATCGGCCGATGCCGGCCCTAAACGCCGGTTTGGACAATGAGCTCTTTTCGATAATGGTCAAGCAACACCGACTTGGAGAGCATACCCATGAATCGGTCATTTTCCACCACAGGCAGGCTGCTGAGTCCCTCACGTTCCATCAGGTTGAGAACATCGGCGAGTTCATCGTCGGGACGGACCTTGGCCACGCGGGTTTCCATCACCTGCTCGGCCATCAGCACACCGTGCATTTGGAAATCGAACAGGTAGGGACGAATTCGATCGATAAAAATCATTCCCAGGTATCGGGAGGTGGTCCGATCCTCCACGGGAAAGAGATAGCGATGGGAATACTTGATGGTGTCGATAAAATCCTTGAGCAGCATATCGCCCGGAACCGTCAGATAGTCGGTCTCGACCAGTTCGCGCACCGTCAGATCGGACAACACCCGGGCGTCGGTTCCCGGTCTCAGGTACTGCCCTTTTTCAATCAAGTCCCGCAAATAGTAAGAGGCGGGCTCAATGTAGTAGCAAAAGGTTGAGGTTAAAGCGGAAACGATGATCAGCGGCAAGATGACTTCGTAACTTCCGGTAATCTCCAGGATCAAAAATATGGCCGTGAGCGGCGCCTGTAAAATACCGCTGACCAGACCGGCCATCCCAAGCAGGGCGAAACAGCCTTCACTGGTCAGGGCTTCGGCCGGCACGACCAACACCAGCAACCGGTAATAGACCAGGCCCACCAAGCTGCCGATCATCAGGCTGGGGGCGAAAATACCGCCTGATCCGCCCCACCCCAAGGTCAGAGAAGTGGCCAGCATTTTGGCGGCCAGGGCAACGGCCACAAAAGCGACACCTTGGGAGAAGCTGCCCTCGATCATGCGTTGAATGGAAAAATACCCCTCCCCCAGCACCTGGGGCAGGAAAATGCCGATGATCCCCACGGCGGCGCCCCCCACGGCCGGCCGCACCCAATGGGGAAGGGGGGTCTGGGTCGCCACCTGGTGCATGGACTTGAGCATGCGCCCGAGAACCAGCGAAACAACCGTGGCGAACAGGACGATACCGAAGCTGGCGATGATATCCAGAAACCGGATGCTGAATTCATGATGTTGAAAAGGAATCTGGTTGCCCTGGAGCAGGCGGCTGAGTTCCGTGCCGGCCACTGCGGAGATGGCGATGGGGATAATATTAAAGGCCCGCCACTCCCCCAGGATAATCTCCACGGTGAACACCAGCCCGGCAATGGGCGCATTAAAAATGGCCCCAATGGCGCCGGCGGCCCCGCATCCCACCAGGGTAACACGCTGGCGTTCCCGCAATGAAAAGAATTTTGCGATGTTGGAGCCCAGGGCGGCGCCGCTCATTACAACCGGCGCCTCAGGACCGGCCGATCCGCCGGTGCCGATGGTCAGACAACTGGAGATCAGCCGCGAATAGCTGGAACGCATGCGCAACAACCCGCCATAACGCGACACCGCGTAGACCACTTCGGGCACACCGTGGCCGGCGCGCTCCTTCAACAGGTTGTTAAGAAAAAGAGCCGAAAGGGTCGCACCGGCCGCCGGCAGAATAAAGGCCCACCAATGGTGCTGCAAGCCATGAAATGCCCCACCCATAAAGTGGAGGGCGCTGTTCAGGGCCACGGCGGCCAACCCGCTGCACACCCCCACAAATCCGGCCAGGGCGATGACTATCAGACGGTCATCAGATCGAAAAACGGCCCATTTATCCTTAACCGATTGCCCCCAATAAGAGATGTTCGCCTTGAAATTCACCTGTTATTCACCGTTGGCTTCCATAGCCGCAATGGCCTCAAAAATTTCCGGCTGGACCGGACATGCCAATAACAGTTCCCGGAAAGCCGCATTACGTAGATAATAAGAGAGTTTGGACAGCATGGTGACATGCTGTTTGGTCGAACGGCTCAACAGCACCAACACAACTGAAACCGGTCGCGCGTCAATGGCCTCAAAACCAACCGGCCGGGCTAAACAGCAGGTGGTGATCTGGGCAAGGGCCAAGTCGATACCGGGATTTGACCGGGGATGGGGCAAAGCAATGCCGTGTCCGATCCCGGTCGAAGCCAGCTGCTCCCTTTCAATCAAGGCGTTGTAAACCAATTCAAGATCATGGGGCCCGATATGGGGAATCAGCGCCACGGCCGATCGCAACACCGCTTCCCGGGTTTTACCGTCCACATCATAAAAAACCCCGCCGCGCTGCATGGCGGGTAAAATGCCGTCAAAATCCGGCTCTTCAGCAGGCGCCATCAGCGAGGCGGGCCCATGGACGTCGAGCTTGTGTTCATCTGCCCAGCGTAGCAGCATTTCAGATCGAATGGCGTACTCGCCGCGGCTGTACTGCATGGGGATCTTACCCTGGCGGATCCACCGACGCACTGTTTCAGTGGGCAAATTTAGCCTCAGGGCCACCTCTTTGACGGTCAACATCATCGTAAATACCACGCTCCTTCGAGAGGGGGTGATTAGAAGTCGGTTGAAGGCCGGCCCCACGGCTCGACCAACAAATTCCAAAACGGTCTTAGTGAATAGATTTGATCCCGGTTGTCAACAATAAAAACGATAGCCCCCCCTTGCCAGGATATCAATACCCATTCAGTGAAATCGGGATTTAATTTTATCTGTATCAATATCAGCAAATTATAGAAGAACTGAAAAAAAATTCCGCCTTTTTTCTAAAGTTACTCATGGTAGGGCCGATACCATGACCGGAGGAAATTTTATGTATATCCACAGCTATCAAATCCATAATGTTCTCAATGTTTATCGAAAGCAACTCAGCCAGGGGACACCTCCAAAAGGTGCCGACGGCACCGCCAAAGCGCCGCCCCATGATGACAGAATCAATATTTCCAATGAGGGGCAACGCCAATTCCTTTTCGATAAAATATCGACCGAAATTGTCGAGCGCATCACCCAGTTCGGCCCTGAAACCCAATTTGAAGGGGTTTTAGCCGATCAGATGGCCGGCGCAGACGGCAACCCGGCCAAAACAAGTACCCAACAAGAGGAGGATCGCGTTCGACAAGAGAGCGCTTTTACATACACAATCATCGATGAGTACAATAAAAAACTCACCAACACATTGTCTGTCCGCCCGTTCGGCCTGCCGACAGAGGCGGCGGAATCAATGGGCGCAGAGGAACGGGAGGGGGACACCAATACGTAATTTGAGATGAAGGATGGTAACGGCACAACACCGGCTTTAGGAAAAAGAGGATGCAAAAACAAAGTCAAGGCAGTGGCAGAAAGGGGGACCACCATGATTAACAACATTAGTGAAGGCGCATTGCGGGTCGCTTCAAAGATCGACCCCAGCAGCGTCATCCATGAAAAAGAGATCAATCAGCGCAAGGCAGATGAGGTGCGTGAAGCCCGGCCTGTTGAGAAATCGGACGCGGGCAGCCAGGCTCAGGCCAAAGACGCCCGCAGGGATGAAGGCACCGGTAAATACTTATTGGATAATAAACGTGTGGTTTTTGAAAAATACGACAAAAACGGTGATCTGGTTCTTCGCATTCCACCGTCTCAAAAACCTGTGGACAAAGTAGCTTAACCGGCTCTTGCCCCCGCACCCCCCCCCGCATTTTCACCTATTTTGCCTGATAATTCAGGCAAAATCGCAGAGGCACACCCATCTTTCGCCCCCGGATTTTGATATCGGCCATCTCCTGCGGATTTGGTTGCCGAAGCCGACCCCTGCAGCGCGCTTCCGTCCCGGAAACCCTTATTCAGCGGAGGGATCGGTCATTTTGGCGGCCTGCCACAACGCTTCCATTTCATCCCGCGCCAAAGATTCCAGAGGCCGTTTATTTTCCAGGGCCATGGCCTCCATATACTTGAACCGCCGAATGAATTTCCGGGTGGATTGGGTAAGCGCCGTTTCAGGATGAATTCCGGCCAGGCGGGCCACATTGACCAGGGTGAACAATACATCCCCCAACTCCATGGCGGCCTTGGACTTGTCCATTGCGCAAGCCTCCCCATTGCCGACTTCCGCTTTGAATTCAGTCCACTCCTGCTCGGTCTGGGTCATGACGCCCCGCAGTTCATCCCAGTCAAAGCCGGTACCGGCGGCCCGTTCGGAGATGCGGTAGGCCCGCATCAGGGCAGGCATGCCGGACGGAACCGAGTCCAGCAGGGAATCGTCCGCTCCCTTTTCCTGCTGTTTTATCTGCCGCCAGCGTTTTTTCACGTCACCGGCAGTTTCGGCAGTTTCGGCCCCGAAGACATGGGGATGACGGTGAATCATTTTGGCAATTATTTTTTCCAACACCTGGTCAAGGGAGAACCGGCCCGACTGTTCATACAAATGGGCCACAAAGAGGATCTGAAAGAGCACATCTCCAAGCTCTTCCAGGACGGCGGCGCCGTCATCGGCCGCAATGGCCTCAACCAGCTCGTACATCTCCTCGATCAGGTAAACGCTGATGGTGCCGGGGGTTTGTTTACGATCCCAGGGACATCCGTTGGCCCCCCGCAGGGTGGCGATCAGGCGCCGCAGGGCTTCAAAGGAGGGGCAATTCGTGTCGTTTAACGGCGCTGCCACGATTTATTCAGCTCTTTCATCTTGGTGTCGAAACTCTGTTTCATCTCTTTGGGGGTCACCTTGATCAGGTAGGCGCCGAACTGCAGTGTGTTTTGGGCCACCCAGGAGTTTTTGATCACGGAGGTATCCGAGGGCAAAAAGGTGGTCAGCACCGAGATCAAAATCAGGATAATCAGCGCCCCCTTTGCAGCGCCGAAAAGCGCCCCGGTTATTCGATCCGTCCATCCCAGGAAAGCGATGTTCATCAGATACTTGAGAACCATCCCGACAAAT
>JBFFHG010000203.1:0-6322 GCA_041557055.1 Desulfosarcinaceae bacterium | reverse complement strand
GCCATACCGCTACACCCTTCGCCTCCATCCGGCTGGGTCTAAGACTTGCCAAGCTTCGTAACCATTTGATATGCTTGGCTCACTTTTAAGAACGTGTGCCGTGCCCGGCACACAACAAACACATACACCCGACCACCCCGCCGCTCCTTCGTCGCTCTGGGCTGGCGGGTGATGTCGGTGTTATCTGAACAGAGGTAGGAGACAACGATAATGAATATACGATTAGAAACAAAGGACGATTACATTCAAGTTGAAGAACTTACAAGAGAAGCCTTTTGGAATTTATATTTTCCTGGATGTAATGAACACTATTTATGTCACACACTACGGGAGCATAAAGATTTTATCAGTGAACTTGATTATGTAGTAGAACTTGATGGTAAAATAGTTGCTTCCATTATGTATACACACTCGTATTTAATTAATAATGAGGAAGAAAAAATCCATACTGTATCTTTTGGTCCTCTATGTGTTCATCCCAATTATCAACGAAAAGGCATTGGCACGGCATTAATTGAAAAAACAAAACCATTAGTAGTAAATATGGGAGTGCCGGCAATTATTATTTACGGAGATCCACACAATTATTGTAAGCATGGCTTTAAAAATGGAATTGACTATCAAGTAAGTAATATGGATGGTGAATATCCGTTAGGATTGCTTGTGCTTGAGCTTCATTCAGGATTCTTTGGTGATAAAAAATGGAAAATCAAGCAAAGTGATGCGTTTAATATAGATCAAGACGAGGCAAATAAATTTGATAAAAGGTTTCAAGAAAAAGAAAAAAAATTTCATCATAGCCAAGAACTATTTAAAATGAACATAAGAGCTTACTTAAAACATGACAGCTAACCTTTAGCTGCATTAGACAGCAAGGGCGGATCGGCCTTGGCAGACTGAAATTCCACATTGCCCTCGGGCTCAGTCGATAGAACCCAAACCGCGCAAAAGGATGCTCGATTCAAAGCATCCGGGACTGAGCCTTACGCGGCAATGCAATTTGCTCGATATCAACAGGTCATCGGTTTATTACAAGCCCCGGCCGATCCTTGCCGAGGATCTTGAGATAATGAAGCTGATCGATGAACAATACATGAAAAGACCGGTTTGCGGCAGCCGCTCCATGCGGGATCATTTGGACAAACAGGGATATAAATAGCCATATTTATACATTGATCGTCATGGTGTGTTTTTTTTTATTGATACAATGGCGATACTTAAAGTATAGACTCGGATTCAATTGTTCAACCGAAAAATGAAAGGTACGTTAAATGGTCTCAATTCGGTCGTTGTTTATCATTTTGGCATTGGTTTCGGCGTCTGGCTGCACCTCTATAACGGTTCGCCCAGTAAACACCGCATTGGAAATAAAGCATGTCTGCATCAAGAATTGTGAAGAAATGTGCTTTGACGGAGACATGATGAGCGTGATTCGTGACGGTTTCAAACGCAATGGTATTGCCACCCAAATTTATACCGGTAATTTGCCCTCCGAATGCGAATATCACCTATCATATTATTGTGAACGAACTTGGGACCTGGCGACTTATATGCACCATGCTGAGTTGCGCCTCTATCGCGGACAGGCCCAAATTGGATATGCTGAGTACCATTTGAACGGTGGTGGCGGTTTTTCAATGATGAAATGGGATAGCACAAAGAAAAAAATGGACCCTGTTATTGACGAACTGCTCAATGGTCAGCCTAACGTGAGTCAGGCCCCCTCGCCGCCTCTGAGCCCCACCGTATCATCCGATTGAGCCAAGGACCCATCAAGGTTGGCTGCAAACATGAACGATCGGGGGGCAACCCCCGATCAGTGATTAAACGATATGGCGATGCCCCACACACCCTGGAAAAATAATAAAAGAGCTTTTTGCTCATAACCGACGCCCCAAAAGGTCTTGACGTATCCAGGAAGACCCTTTCTGCCCTGATCACCGGCCGCTTTGGCATATCGCCGGAAATGGCAATTAGGATTTCAAAGGCGTTCGGCGGCAGCGCTGAAAGCTGGCTGATCCAGCAAAAAAAGCGTTAAAAAGGTGGGCGTCCCGCGCCTGCTGATTGTTCATCCTCCTTTTTTATTGACATATTCAGCACTTAACCGAAATAAAAACCATATCCGGCCGGATTTTGTCAGGGTGTTTTGATTTTTCTACCTGGCCGCTCAGTTCAACCTGCGCGCTATGTGTGCGGCGCAGCACAGCACAACACCAGTCGGCTGCTCACGCCGGTGGTCGATTTTCCGTTTCAGGAACATTATGGACAGCGTCACGCCACTTGCCCATCAATTGAAAAAGAGATTCAGGGTTGACGGGTTTGGCGATGTAGTCGTCCATTCCGGCAGTCTGACATTTTTCTTTGTCCCCTTTCATGGCAAGGGCGGTCATGGCGATGATTGGAAGGTGCTGCTTCGTCTCTTTTTCTCTTTTCCGTATCATCCGGGTCGCTTCAAAACCATCCACGTTGGGCATTTGCACATCCATCAGCACCAGATCGAAAACCTGCCTGGCATGCTGCGCCAGAGCCTCCTGTCCGTCGGCCACCGCTGTGATCCGGCAGCCGACTTTTTCCAGAATCTTGACCATGATCTTCTGGTTGATGGCGTTGTCTTCAGCCAAAAGGATGTTGAGTTGCGATAAATTGACTGCTTGGCAGTCATGGTGATCCTTTTGGTTGCGCCCCCGGGGCACCATCGTCTTTTTTTGATCGGACAGCGCAAATGGTTCATTGTTGTGAACAATGACTGAAGGGGCATTCAAAGAGTCCTGAAGACGGAATCGGGCTGTAAAATGAAAGGTGCTGCCCTTACCCAACCGGGATTCCACCCAAATCCGCCCCCCCATCAAGGCGGACAATCGCTGGCAGATGGACAGCCCCAGACCGGTACCGCCATATTTGCGGGTGGTGGAGCTATCGGCCTGTTTAAACGCATCAAAAATAAGGTTCATCCTGTCCGCTGCAATGCCGATACCGGTATCGGATACGGCAAAATGCAGTAAAACGTCTTCTTTGCTTTGCTGTTCAAGGGCGCAGGCAATGGTCACATGCCCGGTCTCCGTGAATTTGATGGCATTGGCGCCCAGGTTTGTCAGGATCTGAGCCAATCGGCCTGAATCTCCCACAAGCTGGATCGGCACCCCCGGTTCGATTTGGCAGGTCAGCTTTAAACGCTTCTCTCCGGCCTTCACTCCCAGGATATGGCCGACGGTCTGCAGGGTGTGTTCCAAGTCAAAATCAGCCTGTTCCAGATCCAATTGGCCGGCCTCGATTTTGGAAAAATCCAGGATGTCGTTTATCAGATTCATCAGGGTGGCCGCCGATAACCGGATAATTTCAATCTGCTTCCGCGTTTCCGGGGGCAACGGCCCACCCATAATCAGATAACCCATTGTTATAATTGAGTTTATTGGAGTGCGAATTTCATGGCTCATGTTGGCCAGGAATTCACTCTTGGCCTGATTGGCCGCCTGGATCCGGCGGCTGTGCTCCTCCAAGGCGAGATTGGCATGCCGCAACTGCGCGGCCTGAGTCTGCAGGCTCAAGGTCAGATTTCGAATCTGGAGATGGGTGCTCACCCGGGCCAGCACTTCGGCGGGCTGCATGGGTTTGGTGACATAATCCACCGCCCCGGCCTTGAACGCTTTGATTTTATTATCGGTTTCCGCAAGAGCCGTCATGAAAACCACTGCAATATCTTTGACCTCCGGATTGTTTTTCAGACGGCGGCAGGTCTCAAAACCATCGATGCCGGGCATCATCACGTCCAGTAAAATAAGATCGGGCTTTGCATAGCAGGCCTTCTCAATGCCGCTTTCACCATCCCGGGCCACCAGAATGCGATAGCCATAAGTCTTTAAATAATCGCTCATCACGCTCAGGTTGGTGGGATTGTCATCCACAATCAGAATCGTTGGTTGGCATGCTTGGTTCTGTACAAGGGGTTCTTTGTTTTGACTCATTGATTGGTCTCCAGGTGATGGGTCAGCAGGTCTCTGATTTTTCGCTCTTCAAAACCTTTGGCCAAAGCTCTCAATTGAGATGCAAACGGCATGAACCTGTCATCCATCTGTTCGATATGGTTTGTGCGTTCGGCAATGCCGAACAAATCGCCCATCATGGCCAGGTCGAAAAAAACACGCAGTTCTTCCGCCGGCGGTGCAACCACCTTCTGCGAATGGTTCTCTTGGATTGACCGGACGGATTTCTCAGGGTTTTCGTCGTAGATCAACGCCAGATTCAGATGGGTTTGCAAAACTCTGAACAATTCGGCGACATCGATGGGCTTTGGTAAAAAGGCGTCGCAACCGGCCAACAGGCTCTGCTGCCGGTGCTTGTCAAAAACGCTGGCCGAGGCAGCGACAATCAGAACATCTTTCAATGCGGCCATGCGCCGTATTTCCTGTACGGCTTCAAAACCGGTCTTGACCGGCATGACCAGATCCATGATGATCACATGGGGTTTTAACGTCCTTGCTTTTTGAACGGCATCCGCGCCATCTTTCGCCTCGGTGCAGTCAAACCCCACGCGGGTCAGCACTTGGGTCAACACGCCGCGATTGGTTTGGGCATCATCGGCAATCAATACTTTCAAGCACCGCCCCATGTAGCCCGTAATGCGCCGGGTGTGCGCCCGCACAGGGCTCACGCGGCCCTGGGACGGCGGCAAGTGCAGGTCAAACCAGAACGTGCTGCCCTGCCCCACCCGGCTTTTCAGATGGATTTCAGCGCCCATCAGCTTGACCAGTTTTCGACAGATATTCAGGCCCAGTCCGGTTCCTTCATCGACACGTTGATCGCTTTCCAGTTGTTCAAAAGGCATAAAAATTCTCTCTGATTGCGAGGGCGCGATCCCAATGCCGGTGTCCCTCACCTCAAAACGAATGGGCGGGTTCACATCGCTTTCAACGCCTGTTCGCTTTGGCACCGCATCGACACGCAGGGTGAGGTGGCCTTTGTCCGTGAACTTGACCGCATTGCCCAGCAGGTTGATCAGGACCTGCCGCAACCGTTTCTCATCGACGCAGACCATTTCAGGCAGTTCCGTCTGGTTCTCGTAGGCAAACGTGAGCCCTTTTTTCTCTGCCTGAATGCGGGCGATGGCCGCCACCCCTTCCAGAAAATCAGGCAACAGAAAATCATTGCACACAAGGGGCATTTTCCCGGATTCGATTTTTGTGAGGTCCAGAATGTCATTGATCAAGGTTAACAGGTGTTCCCCGCTTTGCTGGATAATGCTCACCGCATCCTGTTGTCCAGGCTTCAGAAGGTCGTCCATTTTCAGAATCTGGGCATAACCCAAGATACCGTTCAACGGTGTGCGCAATTCATGACTCATGTTGGCTAAAAATTCACTCTTGGCATGGCTGGCGGTCTCAGCTTCTTCCTTGGCCATCACCGCCTGCTCAAACAAACGGGCATTGGTCAGGGCCACGGCCACGTGGTTGGCCAGGGACCGCAACAAATTGGTGTCGGCTTCGTCCAACGCGTCCACCCTGTTTTCCTGGACATCCAGTACGCCCATCACCCGGCGACTGGCGCCGTGCAGAATGGGAACGGCCAGTTCAGCACAGGTGTCGGGCAAAAGCGGATCAGGCGACCAGTCCGAACGCGACCGGACATCATCGACTTTCACAATCCGGCAGGTGCGCGCCGCCTCGGCAATGGGGCTGGCGGGATCATCCAGGGCAATGCTGTGCTGAGTTCGTTTCATTTGGGTACCGGCGGGTCCGGTACCCTCGGCGATGACCAGACGCCTGCCGTCGTCACTCATCAAAAAGATATGGATATGATAATAATTAAACTCTTTCTTGATCTGGCGGACGACCTCGGTGACCAGTTCATCAAAACGAAGAATACTGTTCAGCCGTTCCGTCAAACTGGCCGTCACGGCCAGTCTTTGGGTACGCTCTTTCACCCGCTGTTCCAATACAATGTTCAGTTTGCGAATCTCTTCCTGCTCCTGCATTTTTTTCAGTTTGGTGACATCCCGAAAAACCACGATAAGCTTCTCAACCACATGAACGTCATTGACCACCGGCGACCAGTCAAATTGGATAAACCGCTGCCGGCCATTCCGCTTGCGAATGACCTCTTTGGGAAGATCGTTTTTATGGGCGTCAAAGACAGAGCGGCGGGCGTTGATGATCCGATCCAGAATTTGCGACAGCCTCTGCCTTTTTTCAGTTGTCAGCGATCCGTCGCCGAACACGGTGCTGACAAAATCCCTGTTGACCAGCCCGCGCACACCAACAACGGTTTCCGAGTACTGTGAATACTCTTTTAAAATTTTTTGCTCGGGGCCGATCATCACCATGCCTTC
>JBFFHG010000202.1:0-6326 GCA_041557055.1 Desulfosarcinaceae bacterium | reverse complement strand
TGACGGCGACGCACCCCGCGAAAACTCTCCAACGCCCTGGATATCGCAACGCGATCCAACCCCAACCGCTCCCCGACAGCAATGCCGGCCAATAAATTTCTTAAGTTATGTTCACCGATCATGGGTGTTCTGAATTCAGCCCACAGCTCTCCATTATAGCGCGCTTCAAATCTTGTGAAGGGAGGCTCGATCCAGACCTTTCCCAAATGCCAAGCCGATGCCGGATCGTGCCCATAATAGATCACCGAACAATCTGACTGATGCATGAGATCTGTGATGTTCGGATCCTGATCAAAGGCGATCAAGACCGATTGTATTTTCAGTTTTTCAAGCAGTGTGCCGAAGGCATGTTTCACATGAGCAAGATCTTTAAAAATATCGGCATGATCAAATTCAACGCTGGTCATTACGGCCACTGTCGGGTTGTAATGCAGGAATTTGGGCCCCTTGTCGAAAAAGGCGGTATCGTACTCGTCGCCTTCCAATACAATCCACCTTCCTTTGCCGACCCGGTAGTTACTGCTAAAATTGGTGACAATGCCGCCAATCAGGAAGGAGGGGTCTAAACCGGCGCTATCCAGCAGCCAAGCCAGAAAAGAGGATGTGGTGGTTTTACCGTGGGTTCCGACAACCACAATCTGCTCTTTACCGGCAGCGGCAAATCGGTTGATGGCCTGCGGCATGGAACAATATGGCAATGCCATCTCCTGCATGGCGCGAACCTCGGGATTGTCTTTGGAGACTGCATTGCCGACCACCACCAAATCCGGTTTCGGTGAAAGGTTCTCAGCGCAATACCCGATGCGAACGGGAATATCGTGAATTTTCAAAAACTCGCTAATGGGGGGATAGACCTGCTGATCAGATCCGGTGACCTCATACCCCAATTCTTTCAACATACAAGCCAAGGCCCCCATACCTGTCCCGCAAACAGCGACCAAGTGTATCTTGCGAATATTCTCGGGCAGATGGCATCCATTGCAGTTGGTCATCATTTGATCCTTGCAAAATATGATTCAAAACAAACCGGCATTGCAACCCATTGGCAGCACACCGTTTATTTCATATAGTATCCCTATTAATTCCACAAGCCCTGCCATGATTAAGCAAGCGCCGACTATCCGCCCATGTCCATGAAAATCCCCCCAAGGCTTTCTATTCAGACCGGGAAGGCTGCTTATGGACCGCAACGATCAATTTACTATATAATTTCCAATGTTTGATTTGACACCCCCTGATAATTTAGGTATGATGCAGGTTCTTTGAAAATTCAAAAGGTGCACTTAAACAGACAACAAACCACCGATGATTTAACCAAACTGCCTGGCCAGCGGTCAGATTATATAAAGAGTTCAATATGCCCACAAAAATATCATCCGGAAATACCGCCCTTATAAAACATTTAAAAGAAATTTCCTCCTGGGTTTCATCTGTTCAAGATCTGGATAAATTGCTGGAACTCATCATCGAGTCCGCCAGTCAGGTTGTCAAAGCCAAAGCAGCCTCCCTGCTTTTGGTGGATGCCAAAACCAATACCCTTTATTTCCAGGTGGCCACCGGTGAAAAAAAAGAGGCGGTCAAAGAGTATCGGGTCAAGATGGGGCAAGGTATTGCCGGGCATGTCGCCCAAACAGGCGAACCGCTCTTGATCGCGGATGTGGCCAATGACCCCAGATGGTATAAAGAAATCAGTGAATCCATTCGTTTTGAGACCCAATCCATCGCTTGTGTTCCGCTTAAACTGGAAGACGATATTATTGGTGTGGTCCAAATCATCGATAAAGAGGACGGTCGCGCCCTTCAGCAAGCCGATGTGGACCTGCTCAATGAATTTGCGGCGCTGGCGGCTTTGGCCATCGGGCATGCCCAGAACATTCAGCAGGTCAAGCGCGAGAACCAGAATCTGAAGGAAGAATTAAAGGTCCGGCACCAGATGGTCGGGAAAAGCCTGGCCCTGGAAAAAGTGATCACTGACGGCCTCAAAGTGGCCAACTCCAAAGCCAGCGCTCTGATTCTGGGTGAAAGCGGAACCGGCAAGGAGCTGCTGGCCCGCCTGATTCACCAGGCCGGCCCCCGGAAAGACAAGCCCTTGGTCGTACTTAATTGTGCCGCCATGCCGGAAACTTTGCTGGAGGACGAGCTTTTTGGACATGAAAAAGGGTCCTTTACCGGAGCGGTGGGTCGAAAAATAGGAAAGTTCGAACTGGCCCACGGCGGAACCATTTTCCTGGATGAAATTGGCGAGATGACACCGGGAATGCAGGCCAAACTGCTTCGCGTGTTGCAGGAGGGCAATTTTTATCGAGTGGGCGGCAATATCCCCATCTCGGTGGATGTGCGGGTGCTCTCCGCTACAAATAAAAGACTGGATGAGGAGGTGGCCGAGGGACGTTTCAGAGAGGATCTATACTATCGCCTCAATGTGGTCCAAATCAACATGCCCCCGCTGCGTGAACGGTCGATGGACATTACGCTGTTGGCTGAGCATTTTCTCGAAGTTTTCAAAGAGGAGATGGTTATGCCCCAATTGACCATCTCGAAAGCCGCCATGGATAAAATGGTTCAATACAATTGGCCCGGAAACATTCGGGAATTGCGCAATGCTATCGAAAGAGCCGTCGTGATGGGAGATGGCAAGGAAATATTGCCTGAAGACCTTCCCATCGGAAACACGCGCGCCAACTACCCCGGCCTGCAAATCGGCTTGACCCTGGAAGAGGCCCTCAACCAGTTTAAAAAAGAGTTTATTGTTCTCAACCTCAAGCATACCGGTGGCAATCGAAGTAAGGCGGCAAAAGTCATGAGTATTCAACGGACCTATCTTTCCCGACTCATATCAAAGTATGATTTAAAAGAGGTGTAACCCGGACGCTAACGCTTGAGTCATTTGATCGGCACCGCTTTCAAACAGGAAACGCCAAGATCATGACAACCCGTGTCAAGATTGCTGCCAAATTTTGTCACCCCGGCCATTGCATACCTGCCGTTCAGTCATTCCGCCATTAACCGTTCTTGCCGTCACCCTGCCCCCAAAAAACCCCGCTGTTGTTCAATTTCAGCGCGCAATTTCACTCTTTAAGCAGCCCCCCCTGATTCAACCTTGAATCCACGCCCATGCCAAAACAGGCACCTAATACGTGGCATGTTTTTTGCTTAATTATTTCACAAATGATTCTGATAACAGACCACTAATGGAATAGGATAGATCACGCATGTTTTTTTATGAGCCATCCATCAGTCAAAATCATCACACCGAAAAATTTCAGTTCAACTATTACAGCGTCGAAATTCCCTTGAATGATTCCCAAGCGGTTTACCAATTTAAACTGCGGCAATCCAAACAAAACAGCTTTTTTTTTATTGGTCAAAGATGGCTCGGACCTCATTTCTCAGCTAAAGGTCGGCCTCATTGTGCCGATGAAATACTATAGCGAAAACGCGATGCGCACCATTGAAGTGCGTAACACCCAAATCATGGAGATCGTAAACGAAACCTGCGGTCGTTTTATCGGACACTTTCGGATTGAGTTGGACATCATTCCAGATGGTCAAGCAAAGGCGCCATACTGTAAAAAACAAAGGCCTTCATAAAACCGGAAAATAGAAAAAAACACTATGGCACGGCATTACACCATTCTTTTCATCGATGACAAAGGTAACCCGGTCCGCGAAACCCTGTTAGCCAAACGCACGATTCGGCTCTTTGCGGTGATCGCCATGATTATGCTGGGATTTTTCGGCATGGGATCTTATCACTATACGCGCCTGCACAAGGCCGTAGCAGATAAAGATGATCTGCTGGTATCCATAGAGCGCCAACAGGTTGAAATTGAAGGCCAAAGAGATCAAATCCAATCTTTTGCAAATGAAATCAATAGGCTAAAACAATCGTTGATGGCACTCAACGAATTCGAGCATAAAATTCGTATTATTGCGAACCTGGAGCGTAGAAGCGACCAGGCATCCTTGTTCGCCATTGGCGGTTCAATGCCGGATGATCTTGATCATAGTATGCCGCTCGATCAGGACCATGATCGACTCATGCGAAAAATGCATACCCATATGGACCGGATTCAACAGGCCTCATCCGTTCAGGAAAACAGTTTCGCCACGCTTTTAAAATCTTTGAAAGACAAACGCAATCTGTTGGCTGCCACGCCATCTTTACGACCTACCAACGGCTGGATATCATCCAATTTCGGCTATCGCGTCTCTCCTTTTACAGGGCGCAAGGAATTTCACAAAGGTCTGGATATCGCCACAAGAGAAGGAACCCCCATCATTTCACCCGCCGACGGTGTCGTTACCTACTCCGGGAACAAATGGCTCATGGGGAACATGATTACCATCGATCATGGCTATGGCATGCTCACGCGCTACGGTCATATCAAGGAACTCCTCAAGAAAAAAGGAGATAAGGTCAAACGAGGCGAAGTGATCGCCCTTGTGGGCAATACCGGACGCAGCACCGGTCCGCATGTTCATTATGAGATACGACTCAATGGCGTGCCGGTGAACCCGCAGAAATATATTTTGGATTGAAATTGCGATCAAAGGGATAAGCCCGGCATTGCACGCGTATCCTTTTAGTTACAGACAGATATACGGAAATCTAAACTGGCGGACAACAATCACGGCATTTTCCAATGAGCAAAAAAATTAAAAGGTATGTATCCCTTCTTGCTTCGATCAGCCTGCTGGCGGTGGTGTGCAGTTGTTCTGTCTTTATTTCGACACCGCGAACTGCAAAAGTCTGCATCCAGGGATTGGACGACAACTATTACGAATACGCCGTTGCGCTGGATGCCCCTGTTGGCGAGACCAATCTGGACATTCGAATCTCAAAGCACTACGCCATTCAGCTCGATTTTGAATGGCTATGGGAATCCGACACCCGGTCTCAGTTAAGCCATGAAATGGTTGATGAAGATATGCCCCCCCCTCTTGTCCCTTGGATGTTGTGCAAGTACCGTTTTTAATGATGTATAAAATGTGAATTAATTTTTGCGCGACCCCTTACCCTTCCGGCATAGACGCGACCAATGCAAAAACCTCTTCGGCAGCCCTGATGGTATGGTCAATAATCTTGCTGTCGTGGGAAGCAGAGACAAACAACGCCTCAAATTGGGAGGGGGCCAAATAGATCCCCCTGGCCAACATTCCCTGGTAGAATTGGGAGAATCGCTTAAGATCCGATTTTTGGGCGTCTTTGAAATTACGCACCGGCCCTTTAGCGAAAAACAGCCCCATCATGGATCCGACACGATCGGCAGAAATCTCAACCCCTGCTTTTTCTGCGCCTTTTTTCAAACCGGTCAAGAGTCGGTCCGAAATTTCGTCCAGAGATGCATAGAAACCCGACCGGCCGATCTCTGTCAAGGTGGCGATACCTGCTGCCATGGCCAAGGGATTTCCGGAAAGCGTTCCGGCTTGATAGACAGGGCCCTGGGGCGCCACTTGCCCCATCAAATCGGCACGCCCGCCATAAGCGCCGACCGGCAAGCCCCCACCGATGATTTTTCCAAAACACGAAAGATCGGGCGAGACGCCATAGTGTGCTTGGGCACCGCCGTATGCCACCCGGAATCCGGTCATGACCTCGTCGAAGATCAGCAGCGTGCCGTATTGATCACACAATTGGCGCAATGATTTCAAAAAACCGTCCAAAGGTGCCACCAGTCCCATGTTACCCGCCACCGGCTCGACAATAACAGCGGCAATTTTATCACCTTTGCGCCCCATTAACTGTTCAACGGCTTCAATGTTATTATACGGCAATGAAAGGGTGTTTTCGATAAAAGCCTGAGGAACACCGGGACTTCCGGCTATGGCAAGGGTGGCGACACCCGATCCGGCATCCACCAGCAATGTGTCGGCATGTCCATGATAGCAGCCGTCAAACTTGATAATCATATCTCGACCGGTAATACCGCGAGCAAGACGAATGGCGCTCATGGTGGCCTCGGTACCTGAATTGACCATTCGAACCATCTCCACCGAGGGTACGGCGTCGATGACCATTTGGGCCAGTTGGATCTCCATTTCCGTGGGCGCGCCGTAACTGGTGCCGTGGTGCAAGACCTCTTCAAGCGCCCGAACAACCTGGGGGTGACGATGCCCGAGAATCATTGGCCCCCACGACCCGATATAATCTACGTATTCGTTGCCATCCACATCATAGATGTGGCAACC
Organism: Desulfosarcinaceae bacterium; assembly: GCA_041557055.1. Taxonomy (GTDB): domain Bacteria; phylum Desulfobacterota; class Desulfobacteria; order Desulfobacterales; family Desulfosarcinaceae; genus JARRKU01. The sequence continues at coordinate 134 of JBFFHG010000202.1, read as the reverse complement.
GTCAGCCCGCTGGATAAAGCGTGGATCAGTGCCAACGGAGCGACAAGCACGCACGGGACTGTTGACCCCACCCGGTATCAGTTTCCGGGCCTGGACAAAAAGCGCTTTTGATTTTTGGTCTTTCATAAAAAAAT
>JBFFHG010000201.1:0-6344 GCA_041557055.1 Desulfosarcinaceae bacterium | reverse complement strand
GTCAGGGCAACTGTCATGTGGCGTTGGGATCGTCATATGCCGACACCTACGACGGCAGACCGGTGGAACTCACCAAAGAACGCAAAAAAAAACTGGGATTCAACGACTCCGCCCTTCATTGGGATCTGGTCAACACGGAAAAAAAACGGGTTGTGGCCCATCTTGACGCCGGGCAAAAGGTCACCATATATGAAAACGGTCAATTTACTTATTAGTGCCCATCCATAGACATTGGATCAATTTTGCCCAGCCACTGCACAGGTTAATATCTTAACCTTTTCAATCAAATTTCGAATGGCGAAAGGCTTTTGCAAAACATCGTCAAAATCGCCGTTCTGCAACAGCCAGGGGGTTCCCGACAAGCCGATCACAGGGGTTTTTTTGCGCCCGGATTGGCGAATATGATGAACCACCCGGTGGCCATCCACACCCGGCATACGCACATCCGTAATAACCAGATCATAGACGCCACGGTCGAATTCAGCGATTCCCCCCTCGGCATCACCAGCGGTCGCCACTTGAACATCAACCCGGCTCAAGGCTTGCTTGAGCATATCTCTGATCATCTGTTCGTCATCAATGACCAAAACGCTGCACACATTTTCCTCCTTCAATGCCTGGAAAAACAGGGATCAGATACAATGGATGCACAATATATGGGGTCCAGCAGCAAGTCAAGCTCAATATATGGTATTCACCTCTAATTCAAAGCAATCTGGCGGCTCAAGAAATTATAGGAACAAGAATCCGTTTCAAAAATAGAGGCGAATCTAATAGATGATTACAGGGATGTCAATCCGTATACGGGCAAATAACGCCAAAGAAAACCAGGCAAGGGTCTAATAATGTAACATTATAATTTTATTAATAATATTTATCCCATACCCCTCAAACTCACAACCGGGGAGCGTTAGCAGTTAACACTAAAAACCAATTGATAATGGTATGTTAAAAAGTTATTAACAATTTATGAACAACTCCGTTGGGCTTGATTTCATCAGTTATTTAGCAAAATCGACGAAAATTGGATAGAAGTGGTTTCAATAGCCGAAATACTACACTTTATACTTTCCAAAATCTTCGGGCGACAATCTTTCAAGATACTCCGCCCATTTTTTGCCCTCTTCGCTCTTATCCAGGACTTCGACGTGGTCGTCGCTCTGTTTGGACTTGGATATCACCTTGTCATCCACATAAATCGGGGCTTGGAAGCGCAGGGCGATGGCGATGGCATCACTGGGACGGGCATCCATGGTAAAGGGGTGGTCGCCGCCATCAAAATGAATCAGTGCGAAAAAGGTATTATCTCTAAGATCGCATACTTCGACCTTGGTTACGCTAATGTTCAGCAACTGTGAAAAATTTTTAAAAAGATCGTGGGTCATGGGGCGCTCAAACTCAATATTCTGAAGGGCCGAAGCGATGGAGGTGGCCTCCAGCAGCCCGATCCATATGGGAATAGCCTGATCACTCTCTTCGGTTTTAAGAATAATGATAGGCGTATTGGAAGCCGGATCAATGGTTAATCCGGCGATATTGGCTTTATGCAACATGGATTCAATCTCCTTTTCCCATCGATGCGACAGGAGTCAACCGGCGCCCTAACAGGCAGTGGGGCAGTGCTTTTTCTATCATGATTCGCCATACCTGTCCTGTCAACATTTGATTAATGGGCGGATTGGGTCCCTCTTTAAAAAAATGAACGATTTTATTGGTCGTTGTCCTGCCCGACCACTGCAAACCCGCAGGTTCGGAATCAGCAACGCCTTTATAGACCGGATCAATTTTTTGGCTGCTGATCCCATCCACCATGACCTCTTGAACGGTCCCTATCAGGGCCTGGTTCTTGCTGAGGGTTATGTTGGCCTGGCAGGCCAGCACCTTTTGCAAGCGTTCTTTCCTGGACGGCTCATCCACTTTGCCATCAAACCGAACAGCCGGCGCGTTGGGGCGGTCCGAGTATGCAAAGGCAAAGATTCCGTCAAAACCGATCTGCTCTATTAAGGTCAGGGTGGCATTGAAATCCTCTTCCGTTTCCCCGGGGAACCCGACGATAATATCGGAGGTGATGGCAATATCAGGGCAGATCTGCCTTAGTTGATTCACTTTTTCCATGTAAAGTTGTCGGGTATAACGACGGTTCATGCGTTTCAGTATCCGATCCGATCCCGATTGCACGGGCAAATGGATGTGGTGACACAATTTATCCAGTTGTTTGAAGGATCTGATCAACTCCTGGGAAAAGTCCTTGGGATGGGAGGTGGTAAAACGTATCCGTTCCAAGCCCTTGATGCCATCTATTTCCGCCAGCAATTGGGCAAAACCGCCAAAGCCCTCCTTTTGGCCGTAACTGTTGACATTTTGACCCAGTAAGGTCACTTCGCGCACGCCTTTGGATACAAGGTGCCGAATCTCGCAAATGATATCATCCGCAGGCCGACTGGATTCCCGGCCGCGCACATAGGGGACGATGCAGTAGGTGCAATAGTTGTCACATCCTCGCATAATGGTCAAAAACGCCGACGTCTCGGATTGGGGATAGGGCCCCAAGGCAAAATCATCGGATGAGATGGTTTCGGAGATCTCAATGTCCACCACCTTGCAGCGGGTCTGTGCAATACGCTCGATGATACGCGGCAGTCGCCCGATGGCGTGGGTGCCGAAAACCAGATCCACAAAGGGCATGCGTTTTAACACCCGCCTGCCTTCCTGCTGCGCCACACAACCGCCCATAGCGACGATCAACTCAGGGTTACGCTGCTTGAGGGGCGCCATCCGTCCTAAAAAGCTGAATGCTTTTTGCTCGGCCTTACCTCGAATGGAACAGGTGTTGACGATAATGACATCGGCTTCATCCGGACTGTCGGCAGGGATATATCCTCCTGGAGCCAGGCGGTTCCGGATCTGCCAGCTATCATAGACATTCATCTGGCATCCCATGGTGTTGATATACAAGCGTTTGGTTGTCATGCAACTCCCTTTTCCACAATAGCCGTTTTTTCCTCAAAAGGCTCGACCAGAAAGCCTTTACTCAAATCCATGATGACACTTCTGGCCATCGACTCGCAACCTGGGGCCACTTTAAGGGCGATGATGCCCGCGGACGGGTCCAGAGTTGTCACCATGGCCAAACCTTCATAGGCTTCAAAAATGAACTTGATCAAGCTGATCCGCCGCCGATCCACACGATATAGCTGTTGAACTGTTCTCATATTTGATATCCTATCCAGCAAATGACCGGTCAGGCGGGATTCTCTTCATGACTGCCGGGGGGGGATGTGGCTGTAGAACATCTCGCGGGCGTGGTAAGAGCTTCTGACGAACGGACCGCAGGCCGACACCTCAAATCCGATGTCGCGCGCCACGTCGCCCAGCGCATCAAACTCTTCCGGTGTCACAAACCGCTGCACCGGCAGATGCTCCCTGGACGGTTGCAGGTACTGCCCGACAGTCAGAAAGCGGCACCCCGAATCAAACAGATCGCTCAGGCAGTGGTGCACCTCTTCAATGGTCTCCCCCAACCCCAGCATGAGACCGGATTTGACCGGCACGGACGGCCTGAAATCCGAAACGGCTTTGAGTAAAACCAGCGAACGCCGATAATCGGCCTGGGGACGGACTATGGGATAGAGCCGGGGGACGGTCTCGATATTGTGGTTCAAAACATCCGGTGCGGCTTCCAGGACAGTGCCAAGGGCCCTGGCATCACCCTGAAAATCGGGAATCAACACTTCGATGCAGACATCAGCGCGGCGTTTTCGAATCTGGGCGATGGTTTCGGCAAAGTGGCTTGCACCGCCATCGGGTAGATCATCACGGGTCACGGAAGTTATGACCACATAACGCAGGCCCATCTGCATAACAGCTTCAGCGATACGGGCCGGCTCTCCCGGGTCGAGGGCGGCCAGGGATACACTCGATTCGATATTGCAAAAACGGCAGTTGCGGGTACATTGTGATCCCATGATCAAAAAAGTAGCTGTTTTGTTGGAAAAACACTCAAACTGATTGGGACAGGCCGCTTCCTGGCAAACCGTGTGCAAACGCCCCTTCTTGAGCAGCAGGCGCACCTTTTCGTATTGCGGGCCTGTGGGCAGCCGCCTGCGCAGCCAATGGGGTTTTCCCTTTGTGATGGGGCCTGATTCGTTCATAATGCAATTACCTTACAGATTTCAGCGTCACTGTCTTGATCGGGTAACCAGCCAAATCAATATGCCTTTATGGTATGCCCGGCAACCCGTTATTCCGTTTCCCGTTGGCCCTGTTACCACGCCACGGGCTGACGGGAAACGAAAAAATCAAGGGTCGGATACCATTACCATCCCCAGGACAGATATTTATGCATGGAGTCGGCGGCTTTGCGGCCGGCCCCCATGGCCAGAATAACCGTGGCTGCACCGGTGACAATGTCGCCGCCGGCCCAAACCCCTTTTTTGCTGGTTTTACCGGAGTCATCATCGGCCATAATGTAACCCCATTGATTTAACTGCATATCGGGGGTGGAGGCGGTCAGCAACGGATTGGCCCCGGAACCCACGGCAACGATCACCAGATCGGTGTCGATCATGAATTCCGACCCTTTGACGGCAACGGGCCGTCTTCGTCCGGAGTCATCGGGTTCCCCCAATTCCATGCGCAGGCACTCCATCCCGGTCAATCGGCCACGCTCATTTCCAATGTAGCGCACCGGATTGGTCAGCAGCATAAACTCAATGCCCTCCTCTTCGGCATGATGGATTTCAGCGGCCCGGGCCGGCATCTCCTCCCTGGAGCGCCTGTAAACAATACGCACATTCTCCGCCCCCAGCCGCATGGCGGTGCGGGCCGCATCCATGGCCACATTGCCGGCACCGAGAACGGCCACATGCTTTCCGATGGGAATGGGGGTGTCGACTTGGGGAAATTTATAGGCTTTCATCAGGTTGGCCCGGGTCAGATACTCATTGGCCGATAAGATCCCGATCAGATTTTCACCCGGAATATTCATGAAACGCGGCAGCCCGGCCCCCACCCCGACATAAACGGCATCGTAACCCTGCTCGAAAAGCTCATCCAGGCTGACGGTCCGGCCCACAACGGCGTTGCACTCGATTTTGGCGCCCAGGCGCGCCAGAAAATTGATCTCCTGAGCGACGATCTCTTTGGGAAGCCGGAATTCGGGAATGCCGTAGACCAGAACCCCTCCTGCTTTATGAAAGGCTTCCATGATCGTGACATCGTGGCCTTTGGTTATCAGATCCCCGGCCACGGTCAGGCCCGAAGGACCGGCACCGACCACGGCCACCTTTTTACCTGTGCGCGGCGCTTTGGGGGGTAACTCGCCCGTGCCGTGTTCCCTCTCATAATCGGCGCAAAAACGCTCCAGGTTGCCGATGGCCACGGCTTCGCCTTTTTTGGTCAGAACACACTTTCCCTCACATTGAATCTCCTGGGGACAGACTCGGCCGCAAACGGCGGGCAGGGCATTGGTGGACCATACCTTCCGGATGGCCGCTGTAAGATCACCTTCGGTAATCAGTTGAATAAAACCCGGAATATCCACCTGGACCGGACAACCGGCCACGCAACTGGGCTTTTTACATTGCAGGCAGCGGGCAGCTTCCTGTTGAGCCATCTGAACCGTATAGCCTGTGGGAACCTCTTCAAAATTGCGTTTGCGTTTCTCCGGTGCTTGCTCGGGCATGGGCACCCGAACGGCTTTTTCCTTCTTGTCGGTCATTGCATCCTCCAACATCATATTTGTCGGCTCATTAGAAAAATATTGAGCAAATATAGGGTTTGATCAAAGCAGTCGCGGCTATTTTTCTGCCATTTTGCAATAATCTTCGTGGCAGCGTTTTTCATCTTCACAGTAAGCTTGCAAACGAAGCATGAGTTCATCGAAATTGACCTGGTGACCGTCAAATTCCGGACCGTCCACACAGGCGAATTTGGTTTTACCGCCCACACTCACCCGACATCCGCCGCACATCCCGGTGCCGTCGATCATAATGGGATTCAAACTGACCAGTGTGGGCACATTTTGCGCCTTGGTGACATTGACCACAGCCTTCATCATCGGCACCGGGCCGATGGCCACGACCAGTTGAATCTTCTTCTGTGACAGCACCTCTTTGACGATATCGGTGACAAACCCGTGGTGGCCGTATGAACCATCGTCCGTGCAGACGCGCAGTTCATTGGAAGCCGCCTGCATCTTATCCTCCAGAATCAAGAGCTCTTTGGTCCGCGCGCCGATGATGCAGGTCACAATATTGCCGGCCTCTTTCATGGCGCGCGTGATGGGGTGTAAAACGGCCACACCGGTGCCGCCGCCCACACAGATGACTTCACCGACCTTTTCC
>JBFFHG010000200.1:0-6348 GCA_041557055.1 Desulfosarcinaceae bacterium | reverse complement strand
CCTGGAACTGGGCATCGGGATCAGCTTTCTGGACAAAGCGCCGGCGTTTCTTTTCGATGCCAATAACCGCATCATGATTTCACCGGCCATCAACCATGCCGATCGTCTTTCCAGTTGCAGCAAGACCGGAAGGAAACTGTTTGCCAGGAAAAAAAGCCCATTCAACCTTTATGTCTTTCAGACGTTTTCCGATGAGGAATTGGCCGCCACGTCCGATGATCTCTATACCCGGTACAATGTCAACGGCATTGAGTTGAGCGTTCCCGGCTTTGAAAAACTCTCCAACGAGATCGATCTGAAGCTGTTGAAAAACGATTTTACCGACCCCCTCGGACAAAAATCCAATCTGTACGCCGGCAAATTTCCCACCCAAAGCCGACGCTATCAGCGGTTGATCTTAAGAGAAGCCCATATCCCGGTGGTTGATCCGGCAACGTTGAAAACCGTCAAGGTCACTTCGCGCAAATACTACGAAGTATGCACCCACCCGAAGTTATATGCCTGGGCCAGGCAGATTCAGGGATGAAACGGTTAACGGTCCGGAATTTTTGGGGATTGCCGGATTGAGGGCTTTATCATTTATGCCCGGTCCGTTGAGCCCCGGGGTGAACGGTCGTATTTTCCGCCGCTGTTTTGCATTGGGGGCAGAATTTCCAGTCCTTGGACATGAATTTACCGCATTGTTTGCATAACAGCGTTACGGCCCCGCCGCAATAGGGGCAATAAGCGTAGCGCTCTTCCAATAGGCGACCGCAATTCCCGCAAGGGATTTCAACCGTGTTTTGAGGGCCAAAGACCCGCAGCACTTCCTCGCAGGTGGTCAGTCCGGCTTCTATTTTCCCGATGGCATCTTCCAGCAAGGGGGTCATGCCCGACTGCCTGGCCGAGCGCATGAGTTCTGCTTCCGACGCATTGCTTCGCACCATGCGGCGCAGTTCATTGTCTATCGCAAAGATCTCAAAGATTCCCAGCCGCCCTTTATAGCCGCTGTTGTTGCATTTGCGGCACCCGGTCCCTTTCTGGGCGCTGATCCGGCGGTTGTAAATTTTCAGGGCATGCAGCATCTCGGGTGACGGTTTGTCGACTGTTTTGCAGTGGGGGCAGATTCGCCGGACCAATCGTTGGGCAATGATGCCGATCAATGCATCGGCTATGACGTAGGGCTTGATGCCCATGTCCAGCAGGCGGGTGATGGAAGCGATGGCGCTGTTGGTGTGCAGGGTGCTCAGCACCAGATGGCCGGTCAGGGCGGCGTGAAAGGCCACCTCAGCCGTTTCATAGTCACGGATTTCGCCCAGCATGATCACATTGGGGTCCTGCCGCAGGATGGAGCGCAGCACCAGGGAAAAGCTCAGACCGATCTTTTCTTTGACGTTGACCTGCTCGGCCATGGTCATGTAATACTCCACCGGATCTTCGATGGTGGTGAAATTTTTGGTTATTTTAGCACCCTTGCGCAACAGGGAGTACAGGGTGCTGGTTTTGCCGCTGCCTGTGGGGCCCGTGGTCAGCACGATGCCCTGGGGCATTTCAATGAGGCGCATGGCCTTGTTCAAATCTTCGGGCAGCAGGCCCACCTCACTGATATCCCGAATGGCGGCGTTTTTATCCAGGATGCGAAAAACCACTTTTTCGCCGTTGATGGTCGGCAGGGTGGAGATACGCATGTCCACCATGCGCGATGAGGTTTTTACCGTGATGCGTCCGTCCTGGGGGCGCCGGCGTTCGGCAATATCCAGATCGCTCATGATTTTGATGCGCGACACCATGGGCATGTGCATATGCGCCGGGATATGCAGCTTGTCTTCGAGCAGGTCATCGATGCGGTAGCGCACCATGGTGTATTTGGCCTTGGGTTCGATATGCACATCCGAGGCCCGGTGGCGCAAGGCATCGGAGATGATGGCATTTACGATACGGATGGCCGGCGGCTGTTCAGTGGCTTTGAGCAGATCGCCCAGATCGCCATGCTCATCATCTTCTTCAATAATGATTTCGATGTTTTCAGTGGGATCATCCATCTCGATCTCACTCATGGCCTGGCCCAGGACATCCTCTTCGCCGTAAATATCGACCAGCTTTTGCAGGATTTCGCTCTGGGTCGCCAGCACCGGCTCAATGGTCAGGCCGGTGATGAATTTCAGATCATCCACTTTGTTCATGTCGGTGGGATCTGCCATGGCCACAATGAGTTGCCCGCCGTTTTTTTTAAGCGGTACCAGGATGTTTTTTTCGCACACCTCCCTGGGGATCAATGCGGCCAGCGCTTCGGGGACACTGAACTCGTTGGGCGAGACCCGGTTGATCTGCTGGGCGTTTTGAATCACCTTCATAATAGTGGTTTCATCGACCACATCCATATCCACCAGAATTTTCGGCAGCACTTTGTGGGTGTTGTTTTGAATGCGCAGCGCCTTTTCCAGTTCCTCCTGCTGAAGATGGCCCTGGCGCGCGAGAAGGTTGCCCAATTGGCTTTGGTGGATGTTGACAAAGCGGCTGAGTTGTTTGAGCTCTTTTTTCTGGGCCGTGGTCTTTTTTTTCAGGCTCTTGTTCTCCTGGATCAGGTCGTACTGCTCCAGGGCCAGGCCGACGGTCAGGCGCAGGTCGTCGTCATTCCATGGCTTGGTGATGAACTTATAGACCGCGCCGTCGTTGACAGCCCCCATGACGGCATCCACATCGGCATAACCGGTGAGCATGATGCGGATGGTGGCCGGATGCCGTTTCTTGACTTCCCGAAGCAATTCGGTTCCGGTCATGCCGGGCATGCGATGATCCGAGATCACCACCTGTGCGGGCTTTTCAGCCAAGATGGACAAGGCGTCCCGGCCCGAAGCAGCGGTAAGCAGTTCGTAGTTTTCCTTTCTGAATATGCGCAGCATGGATTTTAAGACACCGGGCTCGTCATCCACAAAAAGGATGCGGTATTTGGAGGGAGAAGCGGATTCCGGTTCATTGCCGGATTCACCGGAATCGTCTTTATCCTTATTCAGAAACAGAGCGGCCAGTCGGGACATCTATTGCCCCCTTGTGGTCGGCAGGGAAACGATGAACGTAGCGCCGCGCGCCGGTTCACTCAGAACTTCGATGCGGCCGTTGTGCCGGGTGATCAGATCGTAGACCAGATGGAGTCCCAGCCCTATGCCGCGGCCCACATCCTTGGTGGTGAAAAAAGGATCGAAGATTTTGGGAAGATATTCCGGTGCAATACCGCTGCCGGTGTCGCTGATGACCACGGTGACCTGGTCTTTAGCCGCCTGGGTGGCGATGGCCAGTTCGCCGATACCGTTCATGGCATCCAGGGCATTGAGAATCAGATTGAGCCAGATCTGGTTGATCTGCTGGGGATAGCCGGGCACAAGGGGAACCGGCCGGTAGCTTTTGTTGACCGCGATGTTGGGTCCGATACGGTTTTGCACGACGGTCAGAACCGCTTCGATGCTTTCATGAATATTGATGAACTCCACTTGCTTTTCCCCCGGCCGGGCCACACTCTTTAAGTCTCTGACGATTTTTTGAATGCGTTCGGCGCCGGAGATGGATTCTTCGGTCAACTGGGGCATATCCGCAAGCAGGAACCCGCTGTCCAGTTCCGCATCCAACGCTTCAACGGCCTTGCACTGGGTCTGAATGCGCGCGGGGCAAGAATCGGCGTTTTCCGTGCACAGGGTCGCCAACCGCTGGTAACATTTCAAAAGAGAGGCCAGATCGGAAACGTATTTGTTCAAGGTCGTCAGGTTGCTGATGATAAATCCCAATGGGTTGTTGATCTCATGGGCCATGCCGGCGGATAACTGGCCGATGGCCGCCATCTTTTCCTGCTGCATCAAATGGGCATGGGCCTTGCGGATCGCTTCCGTTTTCTTTTGAACTTCGATTTCCAGATCGGCGGCCAGGAGGCGGTATTTTTCCTCCGACCGAGCCAGTTGCGCCGCTTTTTTTTTGAGGCGCTCATAGGTGTCTTCCACCACCACGCCGTGCAGGCCGGCTGTCAGCATGGTCTGATGTTTGAGGCGCATCAATTGCTGCAACAAACCGACGGTGGCTGCTGCCACACGATCGACCCGGTCCTGACCGCCGCCGGGTGTGCAAACCGCCAGATAGCCTTTGGTTTCCAACTCGTATGTCAAGGGAAACAACAGAATGGCATGGCCGCCGTTGTTGACCACCATGGCGGGTGCATCTTCCGGGCGGCTATGGCCGATGGCTGCGCTGAGATCCAGGCACTGATCCGGGTTCCATCGGCCGTGTTTGAAATAGATCGACCCCCTATCCGTGCACAAGGCCCATTGGTCCGGCAGCAGAGCGGATGCCCGGCTGCACAGCACGTTCAGCAGATCGGACGGCAGCAACTCTTCGACGGTATACTCGCGGTCAAAGGGTTTGATTTCAATATGTTCGTGATCATCAGAGATCATATCTCTTACTCCGGCTGTCAAGCCTGTGGCGGCGCCACGGAAAGAAAGTGATCTTTGGTAAGCGCGTGACGCGTGGAAAGATGATAGTTTTGGTCCAGGTTTCGATACACGGTTTCCAGCGCCAGGGCAAAGGTTCGCCGGATACCCCGGCCATGCAAGGCGCTGCCGAACACCAACGGCAGACCGGTGGGTTCCCAGCGGCTGCGCACCGCCTGCTCACTGACGATGTTTTTCAAATCGCGTTTATTGAACTGGATCACCAAAGGCAAATTATCAAAATCGAGCCCCACCCGCCGGGCGTTTTTCTCCAGATTGTCGAAACTCTCGAAGTTGCTGACCGCCAGGGCGGATTGGGAGTCGGCCACGAAAACCACGCCGTCCGCCCTGGAAAGCACCGCCTTGCGGGTGGCGTCATGGGCCACCTGCCCGGGCACGGTGTATAGTTTGATTTTGACCCGCAGGCCGCTGCCGCCCTTGATCACCAAAGGCAGGAAATCAAAAAACAGGGTCCGGTCCCCTTTGGTTTCGAACGCCATGAATTCACCGCAATTTTCAGGATTAAGGATGTCGTGCAGTCGCATCAGGTTGGTGGTTTTACCGCTCAAGGCCGGTCCATAGTAGACCAGCTTGACGGTCAGCCTGTTATTTCGGGAATCCAACTCGGACATTTTTTAACTTTTATTACAGCCTGTTAAATCTGATTTCGTTGTGCATCGCCCGCAAAAGCCAAGCGGTTGCTTATATTCATCTATTGGCATTCGACCCCGAAACTTTAGCTTTCGGCCATCATCGGCGATCGGGATTCAAGTGTGAAGCATCGGTCCTGTGGGACGGTATGCGCCGCATGATCTGTTTGTCCTGCCTGTGGGATTGTAAGTTATGGTGATAAACAGTTTGTTTGTATCCGTAACCATTTTTTATCGGCAGTGGAAATTGACAGGGTATCGGATTGTTTCTAAAAACGGAGCCATTGCGATTGATAGTTGCTATTGGTTTGCGGCCGCAGCTTCAGGGAATTTGCAGCCATTGGGTTCCGGTGAAGCTTGAAAAACGCCGTTTTAATCGTGTTTGGTCGAAAATAGGGCAGAGGGATAACGATCATGAAGATATACGTGGGATTTGACGACACGGATGTGGCCGGGGCCGACCGCGGTACCGGAAAACTGGCCCGCTGGTTTGAACAGATGCTGCCCCGAGGGGCAAGTATGTGGGGCGCGGTGCGCCAGCAGCTTCCGGTTCTTGAGGGCATCCCCTATACTTCCAAAAACAGTTCAGCCTGTCTCATCCTTGACCTGGACGAGCCCGAGTCCATGGGCGCAATCATCGAGCTGGCCGCCGCCCATATCCAGGCGCATTTCATTGAAGGCAGCGACCCGGGCTTGTGCGTGGTACCCGAGAACAGCCCGGCCGTGGAACGGCTGATCGCTTTCGGACGCACCACCAGCAATCGCATTGTTCGTCAAAAAGAGGCCATGCAGGCGGTCAATGGTGAACATCTTTCCGGTCACGGCGGCACCAACGACGGCATCATCGGCGCTGCGGCCGGCGTTGGCCTGACGCTCTCCGGGTGGAGCGGGCGCTTTATCGAGTTCAACGAGCTGCGCCGGTTCGCAACCGTGGTCACCGTCGGGGAGTTGGAAGTCAACGGCATTCACGTGCTTTCCATCGATCGCAACGCCATGGTGCCCGCAATGGACGATCAGGTCGACACGCGGGATTGGCTGCGGCCCCGGCTGTGGGGATTCAAACCCGTTCTGCCTGTCCGATCCACGGGTCATGGCCGCTGGGAATCGTTGGGGGGCAAGCACAATATGGCATGAAACAAGGATCAAATTGCCGCCGGCAATCCAAATGATTGCCATTGTGATGACACACCGCTCGCCCACAGCGTTTAACGCGTGCCCATCCACAAATGGCCAATTTGCCCGAT
>JBFFHG010000199.1:0-6380 GCA_041557055.1 Desulfosarcinaceae bacterium | reverse complement strand
TCCAGAAAAAGCCTGTGTTGGGGGTCCATCAGACTCGCTTCCATTGGCGTGAATCCAAAAAAACCGGCATCGAAATGTTCCATATTATCCAGCACACCGCGCGCCTTCACATAGTCGGGGCGGGCAATCTCTTCCCTCCGGCGCCGGGAACCGACCACCTCGCTTTGGTGGAAATGGGTGATGGATTCAACGCCGCCGCATAAATTATTCCAGAAAGCATCCGGGCCCGGCGCCCCTGGAAAACGGCAGGCAAACCCCACCACGGCGATGGGGTCGAAAATATCTTCGTTTTCCCACTCATTCATTGATCCGCATCCGTCGTTTATATTGCTTTTTCTGCTTTTTGATCGCAGCGGTCTGTCTGGCCGCCAATGCGTTAAGATGGCTGAAATCAGACGGTGAACGTTTTTCGCTTTCCGTTTTTTCCAAGTGTTGAACCAGGGCCCTGACCGTGGGGCACCGGTACAGATCGATCAACTGGATATCCGTTTGCAATGCATCGGCCAGCCGGCTGTGAACCTGAATCAACAACAGGGAGTGTGCTCCCAGATCGAAAAAATTCTTGTCCGGGTCCACGGCGCCCCCTCCCAGCACCTCCTGCACAATGCCGGAAACAATCGCTTCCATTCCATTGCCGGATACGGTGGTTTGGCCGGCACCGCTCCCCGGCGCCTGGAGAAGCGCTCGGCAGTCCACCTTGCCATTGGGATTCAGCGGCAGTTCATCCAAAAGAACAACCATCGAGGGTTGCATGTAATCCGGCAGGTACCCGCTCAGATAATTTTTCAATTGGGCCGGGGTGATTTGAGATGCGGAACCTGTGGCTGCGTAAGCGACCAGTTTTTTAACGTGGGCGCCCTGACCCGTCGCCACAACTTTGGCGTTACGAACTTGCGGATGACGGCAAAGAACGGATTCGATCTCGCCCGGCTCCACCCGGTACCCTCTTACCTTGATTTGGTTGTCGCACCTTCCCAGAAAGCGAATCTCGCCGTCCGGCAGGAACTCCGCCAAATCTCCGCTTCTGTATAACCGGACGGCGACATTGCCTTCCAGGGAAATCCGCAGAAACTTCTCGCGCGTTAAATCCGGTCGGTTCAAATACTCCCGGGCCAATCCCCGGCCGCCGATATACAGCTCGCCGGTCATCCCCGGCGGCACCGGTTGGTGATTTGCGTCAAGGATGTAAACCTGCGTATCGCCTATGGGGCGGCCGATGGGAATCGTCGCGTCCACAGACATATCTGCGGGAATCTTGTATGAACAGGTAAAGGTGGTGTTTTCAGTCGGGCCGTAACCATTGATGATCGTGCACCCTTTAAGCACATCCAAAGCCTTTCGGATATGCGCCGGCGACAGCACATCGCCGCCCACCAGCAACTGCTTCAGCCCCGCCAGTTTTTCCAGATGCGCTTCCGCCATGATGTTGAACAACCCCGAACTCAACCATAACGTGGTGACCTCTAAATCGCGGATGGCTTGGCCAAGCTCTTTCAAGGAAGGCAACCCATTGTCCATGAATGCGAGGCAGGCCCCGTTGAGCAAAGGCGCCCAAATTTCGAAAGTGGCGGCGTCGAACGATACCGGGGAAAATTGCAAAAACACATCATCGGCAGAAACGTCGAAATAGTCTGCCGCCTTGACCAGGCGGACAATCCCCTGGTGGGTCACCGCCACACCCTTGGGGCGCCCGGTGGAACCGGACGTATACATAACATAAGCCAGAGCTTCCGGCCCCATATCGATTGCGAGGTTGTTATCGTCCTTTCCGGCCGGCGCCTCTTGCAGGTGCTCCAGCAGCACCACTTGTTTGCAGATCTCCCCGAACAGGGGTTGTGATTGCGCATCGGCCACCGTCAACGCGAGTCCGGCATCCCCAACCATCTTCTTCAATCGCGTCGCCGGATAGGACGGATCAAGCGGAACATAGACGCCGCCGGCTTTAAGGATACCGAGCATGGCGGCCACCATATAGGGGCCGCGATCAACGCACAGGCCGACCAGCGATTCATGCGTCACCCCCAGGGATTGCAGGTGACGGGCGATCCGGTTGGCCCGCCGGTTCAACTGGCCGAAGCTCCACCGGAAAGAAGGGCCTTTCATGGCCGTGGCGTCGGGCGCCTTTCCGGCCTGAGACTCAAAAGCACGATGCACGCTTTGGAGCGGCTGCTCCCGGCGGGCCGTGTGATTGAAAACATGAAGCAACTTCTCGCGGTCCTGCGCGGAGAGCATTGATATCGCGGATACGCACCTGCCCGGCCCGTCAGCGACCCCTTCCAGCATCTGGAAAAGACAGTCGGCCATTTGCGCCATACGCCAGGGGGCAAACAGGTTGGCATTATATTTCAGCGCGCAATGGAGCGCATCATGAACGTGTGTAATTTCCAGCGACAGATCGAAAATGCCCTCCTGCTGGTTCATCTCAAAATGGGAGAGTTCCAGTCCGCCCCATTGCACCAGTTTGCCGGGCTGATTCACGGCCAGATCGGCAAATTCCGAAAACCGCTGTGGCTGCTGATAGATGAAGGCGGCCTGAAACAGCGGTGTCCGTCCGGAATCGCGACTGGGGTTGATTTTTTCCACAAGCAGCGGGAATGGATAGTCCTGGTGCTCCAGCGCTTCAAGGGTCAGCCGCCGCACCTGTTTCAGCAGCTCCCCAAACGGCGGATCGTTTTTTAAATTGGTCCGTATGACCACCGGATTGACCATGTAACCGAACAGAGCGGCGAATTCCGGCCGGCTGCGACCGGCTGTGGGCATGCCCACCAAAATATCGTCCTGTCGGCTGTAGCGGTGCAACAGGATCTGGAAAACGGCCATCAGCAACATCTGAAGCGTCGCATTGCCATCCGCCGCCAAAGCCTTCAGCTTTTGGGTCAGCGCGGGGGCCACCTGAAAGGTTTGAGCCCCCCCACGACAGGACTGACCGGTCTGCCTGGGATAATCCGTGTTCAAATCCAGAGGCGCCGGATCACCGTCCAATTGCTTGCGCCAATAATCCAGTTGGCGGAGCCCCTCGGCACCGGCAACAAGTTCGGCTTCCCATTTCACAAAACCGGCGTAGGTGTGCTGGCGGTATTCTTGCCGGAAGGGTCGGGCTTGCCGGGCGGCCGAGTAAAGCCGGCCCAATTCATCCACCATCAGCCAGAGAGACCAGCCGTCGACGATAATATGGTGCATGGATAAAAGCAGCACATGCTCTTTCTCGGACCGTGAAAAGAGATGCGCGCGAAACAATCCCTTCTGTTCCAGATCAAAAGGCCGGCGAAAGGCCTCATCGACCTGACGCCGGAACTGCCCCGGCGTCAGGCCTGAAAGATCTGTTTTTTCAAAAAGCACCTTTTGTGAGGAATGAATGATGCGCACGGGGCGGCCATCCGCTTTTGCGGAAAAGGTGCTGCGCAGAAGGGAATGGCGGTCGGTGACGCCCTGCAAGGCGCGCTCAAGGGCTTTGCAATCCACCCTTGAATGAATAGACACGGCAAACGCAAGATTATAGCCGGCACCTTGGGGATCCATGCGGTGCAGAAACCATAGGGCCCGCTGTCCGTAAGACAAAGGCTTTTGTCGGCTGCCTGCGGCATCGCCGGGCGCGATTGCGTCTCCCGCTCCCTTTTTGGACGCATTCAGGTGCTGGACGATTTGCGCGCCGATCTCCGCGATGGTGTGGTCGCCGAGGAAACGGCCGACGTTGATGGAGACGCCCGTATCTTTCAGAATCTTGTGACGCAATTCCAGCGCTTTGAGGGAATCCAGCCCGATTTGATGCGCCGGTGCGTCGGCTCGCGGCGGCCGACCGCCAGCCCCCCCGCCTAAAAGCTGTACAATCCGCGATGTGAGATAACCCACGGCTTCCTGCAGTTGATTTTCCGGGGGCATTTCAAGCAGCCGTCGCCTGAAATGCTGTTGCGCGTCAATGGGCTTTTGGCGTTGTTCCCCGTCCGGCGGAACAATGTGCTCAAAAAGGGTGGTTTTAAATGTTCCCGGGAAATGGGTGACAAACAGCGGCCAGTCAACCGCCAGCACGGCCTTTTGCGTTGCGGCGCCTGCGGATAAGCCGCCCATCAGGGCAAGGGCGTGGGGGGGATCGATGGCCGCCATGCCCATTTGCGCCATCTTCTCTCCATAATGATGGAATCGTGACGACGCCATGCCCTTTCCGGACCACGCGCCCCAATTTATGCTTAACGCCGGCAGTCCGTCACTCCGGCGATATTGGGCCAGACCATCGAGAAACGCATTGGCGGCCGCATAGTCCGCTTGCCCCACCGCGCCCAGAATCGATGCGGCCGAGGAGAACAGGATAAAAAAATCAAGGGGCAAATGACGTGTCAGGCAGTGCAGGTGCCAGCCCCCCAGTATCTTTGGCGCCGTTACGCGTTGAAACCGGTCCCAGGCAATTTGTTGCAGCACTGTTCCTTCCATAACCCCTGCGGCGTGGATCACCCCTTTGAGGGGTGCAAATCCATTTTCGCAACGCTCTATCGCCTGTTGCAGTTCATGGTGCCGGGTTACATCCGCTTGAAGAATTTCGATTCGAGCGCCGGATCGTGACATGGCTGCAAGGGCGGGGCGAACCGTTTCCCTGGGCTTGCCGCGGCCCAGCAGGATGAGGTTGCGTGCGCCCTGACGCACCAACCATTGGGCGATTTGCAGGCCCAGCCCCCCCAATCCGCCCGTAATCAGATAAGCGGCATCCGGCGATATTCTCATGGAACGACCCGAATCCGGCGCTTTTGATTCAACAATCCGTTGAACCCAGTTGTGATCCGCACGCAGGGCGATTCGCTTTTCTTTCCCGTCGGATAGAACCGCTTCCATCAGCCGGTTCAAGGCCGCCCTTGGCTCATCGGCGGGTAAATCGATGGCGCCCCCCCAAAAATCCGGATGCTCCAGGGCCGCCACATTTGCAACCCCCCACAAGGGGGTTTGCATGAGCCCCTGTCGTGCGAGATTGTTATCTGTTGAAACCGCACCGGCGGTAATCATCCACACCCGCGGGAGCGTCATGTGGCGGAAACCGGCCAGAGACTTCAGAACTGAAATCAATCCGCGGCATTCAAGTTCACCCCAGGAAGCCGTCGTTTGCGCCGGACCGCTGTCGGAGTCCTGAACATCCAGAGACCAGAAGTAGAGAATTCCACGGCATGGCGGATCTTTTTTTCTTAGAAAACGCCCGATCACCGCGTTGATCAACCACTCAAAGCCCTTTTCGTCGGCGTGGGGGAAAATATCTTCCAGATGGATCATTTGGATTTGATGACCCGAATCGGCCAACCAATCGGAAAAATCACGCGCAATGCCGCGTTTGTCCGAAAATATCAGCCATACGCCCGGCGACGCGTCTCTGTTGTCCGGTCCGGCATCGAATCCGGGTTCACACGGCTGCCATACGACATCGTAGGTCAGGTTCTGCGGAACGGACTTGGAAGCTGCTGCCGGCCATCGCCTCGAAAGGGCTTGGATAGCGCGTGACAATATGCCGCGCTCTTCGGCGCCAAACCCATGATCGGCGGCCACCTGTTCCGAAAGGGCGTTCCAGTCGATGCCCTTGTCAACCCCCGCAAACGGCGCCGCGCCGATACGCCCCCGGACAGCCGATTCGCCGGGCGCCGGCCCGGAATCCGGAAGCCAATACCGGCGCCGCTGAAAAGGATATGCGGGCAATTGGGTCCTTTGCGCCTTACCGTCGGCGTAAAATCTTCGCCAATCGATATCCGCCCCGGATTCATACAAAATCTTCACGGTTTCAAGCAGGCCCAACCATCCTGACGCACAGCCGTATCGTACGCATCGATTGCCGGCTTCATCCAACCGCCGCGTCCTCTTGTCCGGTGATTCGAAATATAAAATCCTGCCTTTTTTTATCCTTTTGAATTCATTTACATTTTGATTGGACCAGAGCATATTTTCAAGGGTCACCGGCTCATGCGCCGCCATTTTCAGCCGTTGCTGCCAAAAATCCGGGTCCGCAAAATCGGCGTTGCTGCCGGGCGCATCCGCAAGGATCAATTCGCAGGTCAGCTCGTGGTCAAAACGTTGACCGGCGCCTGTTTCGAGCTGATGAAGCAGACGGGCCGCCGGAATAACCTGCGCTGTTGGCGATGACATATGGCGTTTGGCAATGTGGTCTCCGTGAATCGCGGCCAGGCTCAGCGCCGTTTCAAGCGAATAGAGGCCGGCAACGCAAGCCGCGGCATAGGCCCCTGCGCCCGAAGCCACCAGGGTCTCCGCCTCAAGTCCCCAAGCCCGCCATAGATTTGCAAAAACCCACTGTACACAGCAGGCCGCCGGATAACCCAGCGCCCGACGGTAGTATTTGGAAAATTGGCCGGTCAGTTGATCCGATAATGAAAACAACGACACACCGGTCGTTTTTT
>JBFFHG010000198.1:0-6399 GCA_041557055.1 Desulfosarcinaceae bacterium | reverse complement strand
TGTTTCAGACCATCTTTTTTTCCCTGCGGGAAAGCCATACGAAAATTTTTTACTCCGGCCTTGCCGAGAAAGTCATCAATGTGCCTACGAATACAACCTCAGCTGCCCGATGCAGGGAATTGAGCCTGGACACGGCACCTTTGGAACTGCGCCTGATTCGTGTTGAAAACGACGGTAAAGTTCAGATTCTGATCACCTCGCTGATCGACACCAAAAGCTATCCAATTGAAATATTTCATTATCTGTACCACAACAGATGGCCGATTGAAGAAGATTATAAAACAATCAAGTGCCGCATGGACCTGCAAAACCTTTGATGATAAAATCAGTATGTTTATGTTGTTTGAAATATTTTTTGTATTGATCGATGTAAATATAAAAAAAATCGATAATGCATAAAAAATTATCTGTGCCGGCCAGACTGCATTGTTGTATTCGGCCATAAATTTAAAGAATAGTTCAGCTTGCATTTTCTGTCTCCCTTATTGCTTCTATCCCGGGCACAGAGCTTTCCCGAAACAGAAGCGTGTGCAAAGTCGTTAAGCGACGCGTCCCCCCTGTGCTCTGGCCAGAGTTTTTCTGGATACCACTGCTGACTGTTTAATCAGGCTGGTCATTGAAAACCGACTGTTTATGCCCGGAAGCCGTTGTACCGTCCCTTCTTCGGAGGCTAATGATACCTTAAATTCATCTATTGTGTTCAGCGACCTCAAAAAATGAGCTGCGCGAAGCGATTCCCTGTTCCTGTGCCATGCGCTGTTAAACCTCCAGCAGCGACAGCAGCGAACCACCACTGAGGGTAAGAGTTTGCAAGGCCGAAAATATTTTCCCCCGTTCCAGCACAAACACACAGGGCTGCCGGGCATCCCTTGGCAATATGGTAATTGTGTCTTTACCTACAAAGTCTATTGACTTGAATTTCACAGCAAATTGTTTAAAGATAAAGTCTTTAACCATTTCTTTCGTATATCCTTCGGGCGCATGTTTTGCGACCTCGGCAAAAAAATTTCTCCTGTCTCACCTTGGCACAGCTTTATAACCGATACACTATGCCCTACCCATGCGTGAGATCAGCAATTTCCGGAGTGCCATTATCGGCAGCAAATACCGGAGTGCAGAGTGTACAAATAAGGAGCAGCATGGGGATTATTACGATTTTCTTCATCTTCAAAATCCTCTTAATAATTATGAATGTTATTGAGTAAAATATCCGTTTCCTCACCTGGCTCTCGGGGAGCCTTGAGTCTTTCTGAGAAAGTTGGTTGCCAAGGTTCTTGCAGCATTTCATCCCGCTCCACATCGAACAGGGGCTGTTTTTTGCATAAAACGCAAAGGATGTGCCCTGTCTTCGACATAATGCCCCACCGGGGAAAATAGAGAGGGGCCATGGTGGAGACACCCGGATGACAAAGGCATACTCCGGAGGCGGTTTTTTGCAGAAAAGGATGGGGGACAAGCCTAAAGTCATCTCCAACGTATCTTCTACGTTAAAACCCTTCATGAACTCTGCGCCCTGGATACTAATACTGGCCGACACATCGGCGGCACGGCATTCTCTTCCGGTCGCAGTTACCACTATGGGTGAAAGGCTTGCCCCGGTATCAACCATAGGCGGAATGCGCCGGCACCAAAATAGAAAGCGCAAGCCATAGGCGGGGTATTAGCCCCTTGAAATTGATTCTATCCATCAACAGCACCTCCCGCTGAAACCGCGAATATATTCTATATACATGACATCAGCCTTTTCCGGCTATCATTTGCGGAACAAGAGGGCTTTCAGATGGAAACTTGGGTTGATTTTATTTTCCGCATGCATCCCGGCCAGCACAGGGTGAAGCGGGCGCCTCCCAGTTGTGAAGTGCCGATGGTTATCGATCCCCCATGCCACGCCATTACCCGCTGCACGATGGCCAATCCCAGCCCATGCCCGCCGGTATCCCGGCTACGACTGGAATCCAGGCGGACGAAGGGCTTGAAGATTCGCTCGCGATCCGCTTCGGGAATTCCGGGCCCGTCATCATCCACATGAATCAAGCAGCCCTGATCTCCTCTTTCAAAACCGATGCGCAAACGGCCTGAAGCATACTTGGCCGCGTTTCGGGCAAGGTTGGTCAATGCCCGGGCCATAAAGCGGGGTTCGAAACGAACGATGCGCTGTCGATCCGTTGGCGTGAGACGGTATTCCACGGCGATATCGGCAAATCCGGTCAACGCCGCCTCGACGATCTTTTCCATCCACGGCGTGATCGATTGTTCCTGCCATTTCAGATCAGGCGTTTCGTGATCGAACCGCGCATACACCAGCAGTTCGGAGACGAGTGTATCCAGTTCATCAACGTCCTTATGGATTTCCTCAATATATCCATGACTTTCCTCTATGGTGACGGCCGTCGTTCCCATCTCCATGCTGAAACGGATTCTGCAAATGGGTGTTCGCAACTCATGGGAGACGGCACTGGTCAGCTCTTTGTGGGCGGTTATCAATTGTTGGATTCGTTTGGCCATACCGTTAAAGGATTGGGCCAAAGGGGATAAGGCGGATTGTCTGGGAAGATTGGCCCGTGCGTTGAATTCTCCTCTACCGAAGGCCTCGGCTGCGGAGCTGATTTTTCTCAATTTAAGCCAAAACGGAAGCGCCCAAATCAGCGCCATAAGGCCGACATTGACGACGACCATTGCCCATATCAGGATTTCGATGCGCAATGAGGCTTGGAACTCCCGAATGACCCCCATGGTCAACACGCGGTCACTCCGGCCCACACGCCGATGAAATATCTCGCCATCTTCGATGACGACGATCTCACCGTTTTGAAGTTGCGATAACGCCTCGTCGGACAGGTCGAGGCCATCGATACGGTCCAGGCCGACGGGATAACCGAAATGGGGATCAATGCTGTCGATGTACCGCTGCCAGTCGTCAGCGGGCAGGTCCTGGAGCGCTTCGAGCACCATATAATAGGTGCCTTGGATCAATTCCCGGTTGTACTGTTTTAAATCCTTATCCAGCATGCCTTTAACCGTCTTTTCGACGACCAGGGGGGATGCGAATTGCCAGATGATGATACTGAACATGGTGAAAAGGAAAAAAGAGAAAAAAATTCTTTTCATTTCTACCTGCCATGATCGGTCCGGATGCTATGTTCTATTGATGAAGGGGAACAAACCGGCATTCACAAGTCGTCATGAGCCGCTCTGGGGGCCTGTTTCACCAAGCGTCCTCCACGAACAGATACCCTTTGCGCCACACCGTTTTGATTCGCTGCGGATGATTGGCATCGTCTTCGAGTTTTTTTCTCAATCGGGATACGGTCAGGTCCACGGAACGATCCAAGCCGTCGTAATCGATTCCTCTGAGTTCATGATAAATGGTGGAGGATTCCTTGGATCTGGATCGGGAATTGGCGGTTCAGTCGACTGCTTTAGAGAGCGCGGTCCGGGAATCGAAAAGCAGCAGCGACTATTTCGCCGAGCGGTACCGGCTGGGGCTGGATTCCATTCAAAACCTGTTGATTGCCAAGGAGCAGGAGATGCTAGTGAAAATCCGGCTGAACCAGGTGGCGTTCCAACGGCTGAGCAATCGTATAGATCTGGCACTGGCACTGGGCATCGGGATGAATGATCAATGGGCGATGGGCGAGAAAACCACAACCCCCTGATGAGGAAGTCATGCTAACGCTATTTAACCGTTTGAAGAATCGTCGATTGATTGTCTTTATGTCGGTGGCGGCCGTGTGCGGCGCTGCAACCGCTGCCGTCATGGTCACCAAACCAGCCCCGGGAACCCCTGTCATTGAAGCCCATGACACATTGGAAGGCATGCCCGTATCGGTTCGACGAACAGAACCGGCATCCTGTCCTGCTATGGTGACGGCAATGGGAGAGGTGATGCCTCTTTGGCAGTCGACGATTAAAGCCCGGGTGGAGGGACCGGTGGCCTATCTTTCTCCCCGGCTTCAGGCCGGCAATCGGGTTGCGGCGGGCGAAGTGTTGGTCCGAATCGACGGGAGCCATTTCGAGATGCAGGTAAGCGAAGCCAGAAGCCGACTGGCCGAGGCGAACATCGCATACCTGAAGGAGGTTCACGAGACCCGCGAAGCAAAAATGAATTGGAAACGATCGGGAATCGGCGGTGAACCGGTATCGGTACTGGCATTGCGTGAACCCCAGTTGGAAGCCGCCCGGGCACAGGTCGAGGCCAGTCAGGCGGCCCTGGCGTTCGCCGAGATCCGGCTGGGGTACACGGAGATTCGCGCCCCTTACGAAGGTGTGATCCTGCATCGTATGATCAATCCGGGGGAGACTCTTTTTGTGGGCGAGGATGTCTTCACCATCTTCGACCTGCAGGCTGTGGAGGTGGGGATTCACCTCGACGCCGATCAGTGGGAGCTGTTGGACGAAATCAATGAGGAGACGCAGGTCCGGCTGATATCTCTTCAACACGAGGTCGTCTGGCGGGCACAGGTGGTTCGTGACAGCCGCCATCTGGATCGGGCGTCACGTCTGCGAACCATCTTCCTGCGGGTCGACAAGCCCCTGGCGCAAACCCCGCCGCTGCTTCCGGGAGCATTTGTGCGCGCTGAAATCACCGGCCGAAAAATTCCCGATCTCGTCTGCATTCCTGAAACCGCCCTGACCCCAAAGAGCCATGTCTGGTTGGTGGATGATGACAATCGGCTTCAATCCCAAACCGCCCAACCCGTTTTCTACGGTGAGGGCGTAGTCTATATCCGTCACCCGGAGCCTTCCCGACAGTCCCTGCGGGTCGCCGTCGCTCCCAATACCAGCTACACCAACGGTCTGCTCGTCCAGGTCATGGAAGATCGAGAGGAGTGATTCATGCACACCATCTCTGCCTGGTTTACGCGAAATCCCGTGGCGGCCAATCTGCTGATGCTGCTGGTTTTGATCGCCGGAACCTTCACGCTGATGGGGATTCGCATCGAGGGTTTCCCGGCGCTGCCCCCCAGTTCGGTCACGATCACCACCGGCTATCCAGGCGCCAGCGCGGAGCAGGTGGATCGCGGCATTTCCCGTAAAATTGAGAAAGCTCTGGAAGGCATGCCCGGCGTCAAGAAAATCGCTTCTTTTTCCGAGGAGGCACTCTCTTCCGTGCATGTCCAGAAGGTCAGTGGTTTCGATATGGATCGTTTTCAAAATGAAATCCAGTCGAGAGTCGACAGCATTTTCAACCTGCCGCAACAGGCCCAACGTCCGGTCGCCGCCCGGGATGAATTCAACGTCCCGGCCCTGTTGGTGCAGGTTTATGGCGATGCCGACGAACACACCCTTCAAAAGGTCTCCCGCGAGATTAAGGACGTGATGCTGTCCCATCCCAAACTGACCAAGATGACGCTTTTCGGGTTGCGGCCTTACGAGATTCGTATCGAAGTCGATGCGGATCGCCTGAGAGCCTTGGATATCACTCTGGATTCGGTGGCGCAGGCCATTGATCGCGCTTCTCTGGATTACACGACCGGCAACATCGAAAGCGAGGCCGGCAGGGTGGTGATCCGGGCCGACGGGAGGGCATTCAATTACGAAGATTTTGCCGCGATCCCCGTGCTTACCCGCGGCGACGGCACCCGGATACGGATCGCGGATGTGGCCACGGTGGTGGACGGATTCGAGATCGAGCAGCGCTTTGCCCGTTTCCAGGGAACGCCTTCGGTGGGCATGTTGGTCTATACCAGTCAGAAAGGCCACCTGATTGAGGTCAGCCGGGCGGCCCATGAGATTGTCGAGCACATTCGACCGCAACTACCGGCCGGTATCCAGGTGGACATTTGGGGCGAGTCCGCCACTTACATGCAGGCCCGTCTCTCCCTTTTGGCCGGCAATGCCTGGCAGGGATTGTTGATCGTCTTCGTCCTGCTGGCCCTATTTCTCGACTTCAAGCTGGCCTTTTGGGTGGCCATGGGTATCCCCATCTCACTTGCCGGCACAATGATGATCATGGGAGATCGATTTCTGGGGTATTCGCTCAATGACATCACCACTTTCGGCATAATCATCGTTCTGGGGATCCTGGTGGACGATGCCATCGTGGTCGGTGAAAGCGTCTTCGAAGTGCGCCGCAGCAAGGATGGGGATGCCGTGGCAGGCACCATTGAAGGCGTTCGGCGCGTTTCGACGGCAACGGTATTCGGCTGTTTCACCACCGTGGCGGCCTTTTATCCGCTCCTGCTCATTGACAACGACATCGGCAAGATCTTCGCCGGCTTTGCCGTGGTGGTCATCGTCTCCGTTCTGATCTCCATGGTGGAGAGCAAGCTGATCCTGCCGTCGCACCTGGCCGGGATCCGTATGCATACATCGCCGCCGAAGGGCCGGCTGCCGAACCTATGGAAACGCACGCGCAACGTTGCCGACCGCCTGTTGGGAATCATCAACAGGCGCCTT
>JBFFHG010000197.1:0-6400 GCA_041557055.1 Desulfosarcinaceae bacterium | reverse complement strand
GCGCCGTTGATATGGTTGTCCAGCAAGATCTTGGCCGCAGATGTAAAATCCATATCCGGGGTCAGAGTGATGAGTTGGGTCGTCATGATATCGCGAGCTGTGATCATCTTTTTTCTCCCTACTGAAAGTAATCCACCGCGTTCTTGAAGATCCGCACCCCGGGGGTGACGCCGGAGGGGGCAGTGGCCGCTCCCCTTTTGATCAACTCTTTCTGCCGGGTCCAGGTGGGATGGTTGGTCCATTGATTGTAACCTTCAGGATGGGGCATGAGTCCGAAAATACGGCCTGTGGGGTCGCAGATACCGGCGATATCCCTAATGGACCCGTTGGGATTGGCTGGAAAGGCGCCCCGGGCTTCTTCGCCGTCCGGCAAGGCGTATTGGACCACGACCTGCTGTTGCGCAACAAGGGATTGAAGGATTTCATCGGTGGTGACAAATTTACCCTCGCCGTGGCGAATGGGCAGTTCAATGTGGTCCAGCCCCTTGGTAAAAACACAGGGAGACCGGGCATTGACTTTAAGATGGACCCAATCGTTGCGAAAATTGCCGCAATCGTTAAAGGTCAGGGCAACGGATCGTCGCGTGTAATCCAGACCGATGCCCGGCAAAAGTCCCAAGTTGACCAGGCACTGAAAACCGTTGCAAATGCCAATCACCAGCTTGCCCTGGCTCACAAACTTGAGAAGATTATCTCCGATTTTGGTTTTCATGCGCACAGCCTGCACCACAGCGGCACCATGGTCGTCACCCCAGCCGAAGCCGCCGATAAAGGCCATGATCTGGAAATCATCCAGGCTGACCGAACCGTCGATCAGGGCGTTGATATGCACGCGCCGGGCCTGGGCACCGGCCAGTTCAAAGGCGTATGCGGTTTCAAAATCACAGTTGAGTCCATAACCGGTCAGAACAAGGGTTTTGATACTGCTCATACAAGATCACCAAATGTTTTTTGCCAGGCTTCTTTAAGCGCCGGCACGGTTAGATCAATCATCGGGTTGCCATCCAGACCGCGCAGCGTCAATTTGGGTTCGGCGGTCACCCGGCCGATACATGCCAAGGGCATGGCCGTAAACAGTTTTTCAAAGGCATTGCGGTTCTTGGGATCAATTGTCACAATAAAGCGGCCGGCGGATTCCGAATAGAGCAGCATCTCCTCCTGCAAAAAATCGGAGGTGGGCACAGCCGCCAGATCGATGGTCATCCCAAGGCCGCCGGCCATGGCTTTCATGGCCAGGTGAACGGCTAAACCGCCGCGATAAACGCCATGGGCGGATGCCACCAGTTCCTTTTCTATGGCATCGGCCAGGGCGCGATAGAGGGGCATAAAGTCCTCCGGCGTCACCTGAGGCACATTGCAGCCCACATACCCCAGCAGCTCATAGTATTCCGAGGCGCCCAGTTCATCGCGGGTCAACCCGAGCATATACACAAGATCACCGGCCGCCTTGGTATCCAGGGTGACACAGCGGTTCACATCAGCGATAACACTGGTGACTGAAAACTGCAGGCTCTCCAGGGCGGATACCTTGTTCGTCTCCCCATAGCGGCCAGGCAGATGGCCGTCCACATACATGCTGTCCTTGCCTGAAAGCAGCGGGATTTCATAGGCCAGGCACATTTGGCGCAGGGCGCGGCAAGATCGCACCAGTTGCGCAGCTTTGAATCGACCGTCCGGGTTGGTCCGGGGGTCGTACTGGATGGTGGGCCAGCAGAAATTGTCCACCCCGCCGATATGATCAGGATCACCGCCCACGGCAATGATTCGGCGCACGGCTTCGTCAATGGTGCAGGTGGTCATATGATAAGCGTCGATTTGGGAGTAGAACGGCAAAAGAGATTGGGAAAAAGCCAATCCGCGATCGGAACCCAGCACAGGTCGAATCACGGCCGCATCGCTGTTGATGTCCCGATCCGCCCCCACCAGGGGTTTGATCACGCTGGTCCCCTGGACCTCGTGGTCGTACTGGCGGCAAATCCAGGCTTTGGAGCAGATATTGGGCCGGGCCAGTATGTCGAGCAACAGAACCTGGTGATCCCGGGGCGGACTCAGTACAGGCTCGAAAAGACCGCGATCCTCGGGCGAACGCCAGACGGCATCGAACCGCCACTGGGGAAACCCGGCGGTCAGCAGGTCCAGATCGATATGGGCGCAAACTTGTCCGTTATAGGTGATGTGCAGCTTCCCCGAATCGGTGAAACGGCCAATGGCCGTGCTCTCCACGGCATGCTTGGCCGAGAGTTCAAAGAACCGCTTTTCATGTTCGGGAGCCACGGCGATGGTCATGCGTTCCTGGGATTCGGAGACCCAGATCTCCCACTGATCCAGACCGCTGTATTTTATGGGTACTTTTTCCAATTGAATTTCGCAGCCATTGGAAAACCGGGCGCTCTCGCCCACTGAAGAGGACAACCCGCCCCCGCCGTTATCGGTGATGAATCGGATCAATCCTTCGTCCCGGGCCTCCAGCAGGAAATCATGCATTTTCTTCTGTGTGTAGGGGTCGCCGATTTGCACATGGCCGGCCGGGGTGTGCTCGGAGAAAGTCTCGGACGAGGCGGTGACGCCGTGGATACCGTCTTTGCCCACCCGGCCGCCGCTCATGATCACCAAATCACCGGGCAAAATGGTTTTTTGCTCGGCCGGTTCCCCTTTTACCTTGGCGGGCATGATGGCCAAAGCGGTGACGTAAACCAGGCATTTGCCCATATAGCCGGGATGAAACAGGACCTGGCCGAAGGGGGTGGGAATGCCGCTCTTGTTGCCGCCGTCGCGCACCCCCTCAATGATACCGTCCAGCAACCGGCGCGGATGCAGGCGCGGTTTCAAATCGCCCCTGTAATCCCGGGGGCCGACGCAAAAGCCGTAACTGCCCATAATGAGTTTTGATCCCCGTCCGGTACCCATGGGATCTCGGTAGATACCGACAATACCGGTGATAGCGCCGCCGTATGCCTCCATATTGGAGGGCGAATTGTGCGTTTCCCCGGTGATCACGTAGTAATGATCATCGTCAAAGCGCCCGACGCCGGCATTGTCCCACAACACCGACATGACCCACGATTTCTGTTTCTGAAGTTCAAGGGTGGGGGTTTGAATGCAGGTTTTAAAAAGGCTGTTGACGGTCTCCTCTTCCCCGCCGGCGACATCCACGTAGTGGAACAATCCCTGAAAGGTGTTGTGGTTGCAATGATCGCTGCGGCCCTGGGAGATATACTCCAGTTCAACATCCGTGGGATCGGAGAGTCCCAGGGGGTTGCGCTGGGCTTGAACCTCGGGATCCAGGAAATAGCCTCTGATGGTGGGGATATCATTGGGGTTAAGGGCCAGATTGCGCGCATCACTGACGCGCATCAGCGTCTCGTCACTGTCAATGGGAATCACCGTCACCGTCGGGGTGTGATTCAGGCGCACCTTGGGAATGATGTGGCCGATCCCCTGGTCCGGATTCCACGCCTTGCGGCCATACACCTTCCATTGTTGGACAATGTCGTTGGCCAGCAGTTCGGCTGCCATTTTTTCAACCTGGCCCCTTGCGAGGTTGGCGCCTTTAAGGCAATAGCGCTTGGATGTATAAACCGCCTCATCCGGTCCGAGTGTGATGTCCAGCAAATCGTTTATGGCCTCCACGGCCGTAGCGCCGGCATTGTCCTTTACGCCGGGACGCAGTCCCACCCAGATGATCCAGTCGAAATCAGCGGGCAGAGGCTCCAGGGAGGAAATTTGGGTAACCGGATTGGTAAATATTTCGACCTGAACGCGCCGAAGTTGCTCTTCGGTCAGGTCGGCGTCGATGGTTATAATGTGAATGGTGCGGATGGTTTCGATTCCGATACCCAGGTAGTCCTGCGCTTTGCTGCACAGGCCCCGGCCTTCGGCATCGATCAATTCCGGTTTCAATGTAATCTCAATACGGCTTGGCATAATGGATTGTCCAACAAATAAAAAGGTCAGCGGATAAATGCCGGAATATTCCCACAACAACCTGGGGTGCTTTATGAGAATAGCCGGACATGGGCCGGGTCACTTGAACCAAGTTAACGTGATATCATTGTAAAAAACGAAAATCATCAGCAAAATCAAGATAAAAATCCCGATCTGTTGAGCTGTTTCACGGGTTCGGATACTCACTGGACGGCGGATCACCGCTTCGATAGCGTAAAACAACAGATGACCGCCGTCGAGTACCGGAATGGGAAGCAAGTTCAAGATGGCCAGATGGACGCTGATAATTGCAATGAAGTTCAGCAACCGAACAATGCCCTGGTCGGCCTCTTTGCGGGCCATCTGGGCGATTCGGATGGGACCGCCGATGGACTCCATGGGAACCTTGCCCTGAAAGAGCTTGCCGAAAAAATAGCCTGTGACTTTTGCCATTTCCCAAGTGTGGGCCATCCCTTGCCCAAAGGCTTCCACCGGGTTGAGGCGGATGGTCATCTGATCCCGATCCGGAACGGTCATGCTGGGGGCCCTGATGCCAATGCGGTAGGCGTTTTGTTTGATGCCCAGCACGTTTTTCTCCTGGACCATTTCAGGCTTGATCCGGGTCTCAAAGATCTCCTCGCCCCGGCGCACCTTAAATGTCAAAACCCGGCCTTTGGATTGGGAGACGATCTCCTGCATGCGCTCCCAACGGTCGATGGAATGGCCATCAATGGCGATAATCTGGTCGCCTTTTTGCAAACCGGCTTTCTGGGCCGGCATACCCCCCATGACTTCGTCCACGGCAGCCTGAAGTTCGGCAAAACCCGAAATACCGATATCATAATAACTGATATCATCGCCGAACAGATTTTTGGCGCTGATCTGCTCAGGTGTCACTTGAACCTGCAGGCTTTCGCCCTCCTGGCGCCGGACGGAAAGGGTCAACGCCGTCCCCTTGTTGGTGTTGAATACGGCATCGATATCGCGCCAGGATTCGATGGGCGTGTGGTCAATGGCCGTCACCAGGTCATTTTCCTGCAGGCCGACTTTAGCTGCGGGGCTATCCGGCACCACACTGCGAATAAATGGCCGGATGGAGGGCATCCCGACAAAAAAAAGGACCGCGGTAAAAATAATGATTGCCAGAAGGATATTAAAGAGGGGTCCTGCCACCACGATCAGGCTGCGTTTGGCCACATGCTTGTGGGTAAAGGAAAAGGGTAAATCTTCAGGTGGCAATTCTGAATCGGGTTCATCCCCCACCATCTTGACGTAACCGCCCAAAGGAATCAGAGAGATACGGTAATCCGTTCGTCCGATGGTCCGGCCGAAAATGCGGGGTCCGAAACCCAGAGAAAATTTTTCCACGCCCACACCAAAAAGGCGGGCCACCAGAAAGTGTCCCAACTCGTGGAAAAAAATCAGAATGCCCAAAACAACAATAAAAATAAGGATACTATTCATTTCAACCTGTATCGTCTTTAGTCTTCGGAGATGAACTCCGAATCAGTGATGATTATGGCAAGCTGGATATACCATATTAAATTGTTGAATGCTTCGCAACCAAACTTTGAGCCTTTTGCCGGGCCCAGGCATCGATTGCCAAAACAGACGCCAAATCGATCACCTTTTCAGGGGTGTGAACGGCCATGGTGGCTTTGATAAGGGCGGGAATATGAATAAAGGGCAGTTGATTCGCCAAAAAAGCATGAACAGCCACTTCGTTGGCGGCGTTCATCACGGCCGGCATGCTGCCCCCTTGCTCCAGGGCATCGAAAGCCAGTTGCAGACAGGGAAACCGTTTCAGGTCCGGATCTTCAAAGGTCAACCCGCCGAGTTTGACCAGATCGGGCAGCGGTTGTCGCAAAGCAATTCGTTGCGGGTAGGACAACGCATAGGCAATGGCGGTCTGCATGTCCGGGATGCCCATCTGCGCCAGGATGGCACCGTCACAAAAGGCCGCCATGGAGTGAACGATACTTTGAGGGTGGACCATGACCTCAATTTGCGCGGGTTTCAAATTGAACAACCATTTGGCCTCGATGACCTCCAACCCTTTATTCATCAGGGTGGCTGAATCGATGGTAATCTTGGCCCCCATTTGCCAATTGGGATGCTTGAGCGCCCGGGCCGGTGTTATCTGCCCGAATTCTTCGGCCGGTGTATTCAAAAAGGGTCCGCCGGAAGCTGTCAAAATAATCTTGTCCAGATCCTGGGGGCGCTGACCTTGCAGACATTGAAAGATGGCGCTGTGCTCACTGTCGATAGGCAACAGACGCACCCCTTTTTGAGTCACAGCCGCCTGCACCAGTTCACCGGCCATGACCAGCGTCTCTTTATTGGCCAGAGCAATATCCTTGCCGGCCCCAATGGCGGCCATTATCGGCTCCAACCCGGCGGCTCCCACCATGGCTCCAACGGTTATGTCCACGCCATCCCAGGTTGCAGCCGCCCGGTATCCCTCCGGGCCGTGCAT
>JBFFHG010000196.1:0-6404 GCA_041557055.1 Desulfosarcinaceae bacterium | reverse complement strand
TTTGATTTCATTGGTCGGGGCGAGAGGATTTGAACCTCCGGCCCCCTGCTCCCAAAGCAGGTGCGCTACCAGACTGCGCCACGCCCCGATATCGGCCGCTGCATACCATGCCTGGCGCCGGGACGCAATGCCAAACCGTTGGAAAACCCGGCGGCGAGGTCTTAGACCACCTTCAGGTGGGGACTGCCTGTTTTTCCGGCGGGGCTTTTTTTCATGGCGGCTTGCAACTGGTTCGATAGCTGGGCGGTTGCAAAAGGTTTTTGCAGGAATCCCAGGGCGCCGGCCTCTAACAGGGACTCCACCGGACCGTCTTTGTCATACCCGCTGCTCACAATCACTTTGAGATCCGGCCGGATATTGAGCATGCTTGAAAACAATTTTCCGGCCTCGATATCGGGCAAGCGGACATCCAACAGGGCCACATCGATTTGTCCGTTGAAGGTGCGCAGAATTTCCAGCGCAGTATGCCCGGTAGGCGCTTCAAGCACCCGGTAATGAAGCCGCTCCAGCAGTTTGTGGACGGCTTTCAAAACGATTTTTTCATCTTCGATCACCAACACCGTGCCGTGGCCGGGTTGTGTTTGACCATCGGCGTCGTCCGGCTGCGTCAATTCCGCATCTTTTTCCAAGGGCAGATAGATGCGGATTTCAGTGCCGCCTTTCGGTCTGGAATCCACCTCCATCCATCCATTGTGATTGATCGCGATGCCGTGGGCTGCGCTGAGGCCCAGGCCCCGGCCGATGAATTTGGTGGTGAAAAAGGGGTCAAAGATTTTTTTGGCGGTTTCACAATCCATGCCGCAGCCGTTGTCGCGGATCGATAAGCAAATATAGTGTCCTGCTTGCCGTTTTTTCCCCCCGGCGATTTTTCCATTGGAAATATCAACACTTTTCGTGCTGATGCAGATAGGCCCGCCATTGGGCATGGCTTCCGCAGCATTATCCAAAACAGCGATGATGACCATTTGCATTTGCGCGGTATCGGCCTTGATCCGATCCGTTTGCGCCAAAAGATCCAACTTGACGTCAATATTCCGATTCAACCGGTGGCTGATGAGATTCAGGCTCTGGGATACCAGATCATGGAGCGGGATTTGGGACGGCCTATACTTGCCCCCCCGGGCGTAAGCCAGCAATTGGCTGGTCAGTTGGGCCATCTTTTGAATCAGGGTCATCATCGGGGCCACATAATTGGCTGCTTTATGATCGGGCGCAACCTCCATTTCCAGCAGTTCCACATTGCCCATCAGGCCGGCCAGCGAATTGTTGAATTGGTGGGCAATCCCGCCGGCCATGGTGGCCACGGCATCCAGTTTGCGGCTCTCCATATATTGGACCTGAAGCTCTTTGTGCTCGGTGATATCAAAGATCACGCCTTGCAAAGCGACGGCTTCGCCTTCGTTGGTGGAAAAATCCTGAATGTGCTCCCGCACCCAGCGCCAGCCTCCGTCACGGTGGCGGATGCGGTATTCATGGGTGATGTGGTGGTCATCAGGTTTGTAGAGCACCATGCGGCGGGACTGAACCATATCCAGATCTTCGGGGTGGATAATGGCCTCCCATCCGGGATGATTGGTGATCAGATCCGTTTCGGTATAACCGGTGGTCTTCAGAACGGCGCCGTGATAAAAAATGGGACGGCCGGTGGGGTGCAGCCGAAAAGCGATGCCTTTGAAATTCTCAACAAAGGTGCGATAGCGCGCTTCGCTCTCTTTGAGCGCCCTTTCGGTTTTGAGACGATCGGAAATATCGGAGATGGTGATGCGTATCTGGTTGATTTGTTTTTCGTCGCCCAGGATGGCCAACCCTTCTATATTGGCGTAGAAGGTTTCGTCATCGGATCTGCACATCAGCATTTGGCAGGTGTGATGGCCGTTTTTCGCAAGCGCGGCCCGGCAGGAGATAAATGCCTCCTTCCCGCCGTAGGGGATGAAATCCAATATCGATTTATAGCGCATAAAGGCCTTGGCGCATCTGAAAATACCGGCTCCGGTCTGATTGACCTCTTTGATAATGCCTTGCGCATTTATGGTCAGATAGCCGATCGGTACTTTATCGTAGAGGTTTTCAAAGCGGCTGCGGGACTCTTTGAGCGCTTTTTGGGCATGCAGCAACCCTTTGTTTGCCGTTTCCAGGTGAATCTGATGCCGGCGCATCTCTTCGAGCAAAAGGGCGTTTTCCGTCCGTAACCGCCTGCGGTCCAGCGCTTTTTCGATGCTTAGCAGCAGGTCTTCCAGATTTTCCAGCGGTTTGGTCAGAAAATCAAAAGCGCCGTCGTTTCTCAAGGCTGATATGGCCACATCAATTGAGGCATGGCCTGTCAGGATAATCACTTCAACCTGTTCATCCAGGTGTTTGACGGTGCGCAACAGCTCCAATCCATCCATGCCCGGCATGCGGATGTCGGTGATGACCACGTGCGCACGCTCCTGGTTGAACAGCTCGACGGCCTCTCTGCCGCTTTGGGCGCATCTTACCGAATAGTCCTCGATCAGCAGAAATTTATGCAAAATTTCCAATATCTCAGGCTCGTCATCCACCAGGATTATTTTTATTTTCATTGTTGCGACTCTCTTTCTGAAACAAAGGCCATGGTTTCAAGATGCTTTTTCCCCGGCCCGGCATGGTCGGTCCGTTTCAAAAACGCATCCGGCGGCGGTGCGCCCTTTTTCAATGGCGTACCGTCCGGACCATTGGCTGTTTTTTCCTCGGCCCGGCAAAAAAGGGCCGGCACTCTGACGCTGAATGTGCTTCCAAGGCCGGGCGCGCTTTCAACGTGGATTGCGCCGTTCATGGCATTGACCAGGCTGTGGCATACGGACAATCCCAGCCCGGTGCCGACGCCGGGCGCTTTGGTGGTGAAAAACGGATCAAATATTATTGGCAGTATGGTTGCATCCATGCCGCAACCGTTGTCCCGGACCTCAATTTTCAGCAGATCGCCTTCCGAAACCGCCACAGACAAATCAATCCGGCCGTCGGGTTTGTCTACGGCATGAGCGGCGTTGATCAACAGATTGATAAGAATTTGCTCCAGGGGGCCCGGATCGAGAATCACCTGTGGAAGGCCGGGCGGGTACTGCACATCAAAGTGTTTGACTTTTTTCTCCAGTTCACTGCGGCATAGCGAGGCTGCATGTTTAAGGATGATATTCAGATCGCAAGGCCTTCTTTTCAGCGGGGCCGTATCGGTTTGCACCAGGGAACGAAGACTGACGACGATCTCCGATATGCGCTGCGCCCCATGTTCCATATTGTCGATCAGACTGAAGACTTCTTTGCAAAAATCTTCAAAAGACATGCCGAACCAGTCGCGCGACTGATATGCACCGGCCGATTGGGTGGCCTGGGAGACCATGGCTTGAAGGTAGCTTCTTAAAATGGGTAGATTAAACGTCACAAATCCATTGGGATTGTTGATTTCATGGGCGATTCCCGAAACCAGGAATCCCAAGGCGATCAGCTTTTCGTTTCGGATCATCTGGTGCTCCAAAGCTTTGGTTTCGGTAATATCGGCTATTTTGACAATGGAGCCCTCCAACCCGCCGGCGCTTTGAGACAGGGGGTAGATGGTCACTTGTTCGGTTCTGTTGTTGTCCCTGAATCCCCTGCGCTCAAAAACAGCGGCCTGGCCTTTCTTGACCGCCTCCGGTATTTGACATGAACCGCAAGGATTTCCGTCGCAAGGCAGATCCCCGCACTTTTTCCCGATAAGGTCTCTGTATTCACGAATGCCGAAATACTGCTTGGCTGCGCTGTTGAACATGCGTACGGCCAGGTTGCGGTCGATCATGATCAGCGGGTCTGAAATACCGTCGAAAACGGCCTGCAGCATGGTCTTGCTTTTGCGGATATGCTCCTGGGCTTGACGCAATTCGGAAATGTTCTGAAATATATGGCCGGTGGCGGTAATGGCGCCGTCCTCCATGATCAAGGGGTAGCTGCTGACCAGCCAATGGCCGGCGTGGGGATGACGCCCCCCCTTTTTCGGAAGAGCGATGACATAGGATCTCAAGGGTTTTCCGGTGGTCATGAGGATGTGGCAGGCCGGCAAGATCTGTTTTGCCAAACGCGGAGAGATGTCGCCGACCTTCTGCCCTTTGTGTTCTTCGAATGGGCGGCCGGTGACACCGGCCATGGCGGCGTTGGTTTTAATGAATTTAAGCGCCTTATCCAGCAGGCAAAGACCCACCGGCGCAGAGCTGTAAAGCAGCTCCAGCTCCAGAAACTGCATCTTGGCTTTCATTTCGCTTCGGCGCAATGCATCTTCGGTGCGGCGATGTTCAGCGATTTTGTGGTTGAGCTGCTGGTTCAGATCGGCCAGTTTTGCGGTCCGTTGGACCACACGGCGCTCCAGGTCGATTTGCGCCTCCTTGAGGGCTGCTTCGCTTTGCTTGCGGCGCAGCAGTTCGGCGGACAGCAACTGGTTGGATTGAATCAGCGCGCCGGTTCGCGCGGCCACCTGGTTTTCAAGACCTGTTTTGGCTTTTTCCAGTTGGGCAACCAGCCTTTTGTTTTCCAGACGCAACCGCCGCTTTTCAAGAGCGCCCCTGACGGCTGAAATCAGGACATCCGGACTTTCCAACGGTTTGGCCAGATAATCGCAAACACCGTCACTGCGCAAGACGCTGACCGCATTTTCCAGGTCGCCGAAAGCTGTCAAAACGATGATGGCCGCCTCTTCATCCAACTTTCTGAGCTGTCGGATGAGTTCAAGGCCATCCATTCCGGACATGTACATGTCCGTCACCACAACGCTGCATTCAGTCTTTTGATAGGCTTCCAGGGCTTCCGGACCATCGGCGGCGCAGAGCACATCGTATCCCTCGTCGCTGAGCATCAGGACCAGCAGGTCTCTGATTTCAGGTTCGTCGTCAACTATCAGGACCCTCTCCACGGAATCTCCTTTCCTGAACGATTCAAGCCGCCGGCAAAACGATGTTGAAAATTGTGCCTTTTCCAAGCCGGCTGCGGACCTGCAAGGTTCCGTTGAATTGCTCAATGATGCTTTTAACCACGGCCAGCCCCAAACCGTTTCCATTGGATTTGTTGGTATAGTAGGGTGTGAAGATTTTCGAAAGACGACTCGGCTCGATGCCCGAGCCTGTATCTTCCAAGGTGATTTGGATCTGCCGGGTATCGGCAAAACGGCCTACGGTGATGCTGATCTGCCTGGGATCACACTCTTGCATCGCCTCAATCGCATTGAGAATGAGATTTTTAAAGACCTGTTCCAGACCAAAGGGGCTGGCCGCCGCAATGTAGTCCGTGCCGTTATGCTTGACCCTTGCCTCGACCTGTTTGCGTTTCAATAAGTCCTTGTACATTTCCAGACTCTGCCCCAATATTTTGAGAATATCCACCGGGGCCGGAGGTTCGGTCATGATCCTTCCCAGGCCCATGATCTGGCGGTTGATCAATTCAATTCGACCGGCCGCGCCGATGATGTTTTCCAGCCGTTCCAGATCCTCGTGCTTGAGGCTGTCCTGGTTGTCTTCCAGGCACATCTCGGCACTGCCGATGATGGCCATAAGGGGGTTGTTGATCTGGTGGGCCATGCGGCAGATGGTATCGCTTGAAATCGCCTTGGGATTTAATTTGCAGGCAATGACTTTTTGAATTTCATCCAGAAGCTGGTCCAGGGTAAACGGTTTTTCGATATAGCCGCTGCAATGATTGCGTAGCGCCCGAACCACGAGGTGCTTGTCACCGTAGGCCGTCATCATGATAACCGGCAGATCGAAACGTTTTTCCCGAATTTGTTCCAATAGTTCCATACCGTTTGTTTCCGGCATGGCATAATCGGTGATGACCAGATCGATGGATGTGCCGGACTTCAACGCGTTGATGGCTTCGCAGGCGTTGATGGCTTCCACGGTTTGATAATGCCGGCTGCGCAGCCCGCGGCGCAAACTCTCCAACTGGTCGCGTTCGTCATCGACAACAAGGATGTTCATGATATTCTCCCTTCCAACTGAGCGTTTCCAGACTTTTGTTCGGAGCAACGGCCAATTGGCATTGCATTGAATGTGCCATGGGCCAATGATCGTTAATTTAGTGAAAAAAACTGTATTTTCAGTTGGTTGATCGTGTCAGGCCGCCGGACGGGGCATGAGCTGCAAAAAGGGTGGGGGTACGATGGCGGCTAAAACGGTGGGTTTTTTTTAATGATCCATAATTTTCAAATAGTTAGATCCAACAGGCCGGATTGGGAGGGATACGTTTTTGGCCAGTTTTTGGTGGTCGATTGTGCATCATTATGGAATGTCTCTATAACTATTTGTATTTAAATGTAAAATATTCTCAGGCGGTCCAAATTGGCGTGCCCTGCGCTGCGCTTCCCGGTTGCATCTCCCCCCGTGGGTTGAATATATAGTGTCCATCCACAAATAGGCAACTTTGCC
>JBFFHG010000195.1:0-6417 GCA_041557055.1 Desulfosarcinaceae bacterium | reverse complement strand
GAATGGCCTTTTCGATCCCGGCGAATCCCAGGTTTTCGGCGTGCCGGATCACCGGCACCACCAGGCCGCGGCCCGAGCCGATGGCCACCCCGATGTGTTGATAGTTATGGTAGACGATCTCATCGCCTTCCACAAAAGCGTTGATCTGCGGAATCTCTTTCAGGGCGGCCACACAGGCCTTGATAAAAAAGGACATGAAGCCCAGGGCCACATCGTGCTTCTCCTTGAAGCGATCTTTGTATCTGCTCCGCTCGGCCATCACCTGCCCCATATCGATATCGTTGAAGGTGGTCAGCATGGCCGTGTTCTGCTTGGCCGCCACCAACCGGGCCGCGATGCGCTTACGAATGGGCGACATGGTTTTGCGCACTTCAGCGGGCGGCAGGTCGGCCGCCAGTTCAGCCGGCGGCGCACAGGTTTCGGGCATGCCTGCGGGGGCCTGCTCCAGATAAAGCAGCACATCGCCCTTGGTGATGCGGCCACCCGGTCCGGTGCCCGGGATCTTTCTGAAATCTAACTGCTTTTCGGCCAACAGCCGGCGCACCGATGGCGACAGAGGGGCTTGGACATCTTCAGGCGTGGAGGCCGTCGGCTGGGGGGGCGCAGGGACGGGAACGGGTTGCGCCGCCGGGGCCGGCTTGCCGGTCGGCTCGGCAGCCGGCGACGGCGCTTTGACCGGCGCCGGAGATTCACCCTGCGCCGAAGGCTCAATAACCGCCACCACGGCACCGATGGCCAAAGTTTCGCCGGCCTGCACTTGAATTCTGAGAATGCCGTCGATTTCAGCCGTCACCTCCAGGGTGACCTTGTCGGTTTCAATGACAAAAAGGGCCTCGTCCCTGGCCACTGGTTCACCGTCCTGTTTGAACCACTCGGCCAGGATGGCTTCCTGAACCGATTCACCCACATGGGGAATTTTGACTTCAACTGACATATGGATTCGCTCCTTATATTAAACGCCAATTCAGAGTTCTGAATTCAAGGTTTGATAAAACCCAATGCGTCTCTTCCAACCAACCGCCCCCGCCACAGGCAGGCGTTTTCCATCCCTGAACTTTGAACGATAAACATCTTATCCCCCCATGTCCCTGCCATTGGCCAGTGTTCCCACGGCCTGGTCGGAAATGGCCGTCTGCTGCTCCTTATAGATCATGGGAAAACCGGTGGCCGGGCTGGCGGCCGCCGGGCGGCCCACATACAATGGCGCCCGGCCGAGCAGTGCTTCCAGGCGGGGTCGGACAAACTGCCAGGCGCCCATATTCTCCGGCTCCTCCTGCACCCAGGCAAATGTTTCGGCCTTTTCATAGGAGTCCAGAATCTTCTTCAACCCATCCTGGGGAAAAGGGTAAAACTGCTCCACCCGGACAATGGCGGTCTCCTTGCAACCGATATCCCGGCAGCGCTGAAAAAGCTGGTAGTAAAGCTTACCGCTGCACAGCAGTACCTTGGCGACTTTTGCCGGGACGACGGTAGCATCGCCGATAACCGGCGAAAAGGCGCCGGCGCTCAGATCCGCCAGGCAGGAGACGGCCTGGGGATGGCGCAGCAGGCTTTTAGGGGTCATCAGCACCAGGGGTTTGCGAAAGGGGGCCAGGGCCTGACGGCGCAACAGGTGAAAATACTGGGCCGGGGTGGTCAGGTTGCACACCTGCAGATTCTCTTCGGCGCAGAGCTGTAAAAATCGTTCCAAACGGGCGCTGGAGTGCTCCGGGCCCAACCCTTCCCAGCCATGGGGCAACAACAGGGTCAGGCCGCACAAGCGCTGCCACTTGGTTTCGCCGCTGGCGATGAACAGATCGATAATCCCCTGGGCGTTGTTGGCAAAATCTCCGAACTGGGCCTCCCAAAGGGTCAGGCCGTCGGGCCGGGTCATGGCATAACCGTATTCAAAACCCAGCACGCCGGCTTCGGCCAGCAGGCTGTTGTACACCTGATAAGATGCGTTGCCTCCCCCCAGGACATTCAGCGGCACATGGACCCGGCCGCTTTTCCGGTCGAACAACACACTGTGGCGCTGGCTGAAGGTGCCCCGGCCGCAATCCTGGCCGCTCAACCGAATGGGGTGCCCCTCCTTAAGCAAAGAAGCAAACGCCAGGGCTTCGGCGTTGGCCCAATCGATCCCCTCCCCGCTTTCCACGGCCTGCATCCGACGGGAAAGCAGCAGCTTGATTTTGTTATGGGGGGTAAAATCCCCGGGGGGGGTGTTGAGCTGCCGGGCCAGTTCTTTCAAGGTCTCGGCGGCGACGGCGGTTTGGACGGGCCGGTGGGAGAAACGACCGTGGAAACCGTCCCATCCGCCGAAAAACCGTGGATGGGGAAAGGGGCAGGCGCTGCCGTGCACCTCCTGATAGGCGGCCTCCAGTTTTTCGGCGACGGCAGCCTCCATGGCGGCCGCAGCATCATCGGTGACAACCCCCGCCTCAATCAGCTCCCGGGCGTAAAGGGCGTGGGGCGACGGACGCGATTTGATGCGATCGTACATCTGGGGCTGCGTGAAATAGGGCTCATCCCCTTCGTTGTGGCCGAAACGGCGGTAGCAGACCAGATCGATAACCACATCCTTGGCAAAGGCGTTGCGATACTCAGCCGCCAACCGGGCCACGTGCACCAGAGCTTCGGGGTCTTCCCCGTGGATGTGGAAAATGGGCACCATGAGCATCTTGGCCACATCGGTGGCGTAGCGGGTGGAACGGGCGTCATCGGGCAAGGTGGTATAACCGATCTGGTTATTGATAACGATATGGATGGTGCCGCCGGTGCGGTAGCCCTCAAGCTGGCTCATATTGAGCGTCTCGGCCACGATCCCCTGACCTGCAAAAGCGGCGTCGCCGTGGATCAGCAAAGGCGCCACCTGCCGTTGGCTCTCTTTGCCGCGCATCTGCTGCCGGGCCCGGGCCACCCCCTGGACCACCGGGTCCACGGCCTCCAGGTGGCTGGGATTGTTGACCAGCAAGGCCTGCAAGCGGCCTTGACCATTGAGGTCGATATCGGCCAGATAGCCGTTGTGATACTTGACATCGCCGTCCCCGGTAAGGTGAGCGGCATCATAACACGCTTCAAATTCAGCAAAAATCTCTTCCAACGGCCGGTTCAAAATATTGGCCTGGACATTGAGACGGCCGCGGTGGGCCATGCCCAGAATGATCTCCCCGGCCCCCAGTTGGGCCAGGCGCAGGAGCAAGGCATCCAGCATGGGAATCAGGGCGTCGCCGCCCTCCAGGGAAAAACGGGTCACCGCCTGGTATTTTTTATTCAGCACCTGTTCGAACACAGCCGCCTGGGTCAGTTTCTCCAAAATCCGCCGCCGGCCGGCCGCATCCGGCAGGGGGCGGTTGCGCACCGGCTCCATGCGATCCTGCAGCCAAGCCCGTTCATCAGGGTCCTGCAAGTGCATATACTCCACGCCGATGGCCCGGCAGTAGGTCTGCCTGAGGATGCCGAGGATCTCTTCCAGAGGGGCCTGGTCGATGAAACCGAACTGGGGCGTGGAAAAAATGCGTTTCAGGTCGGCCGCCCCGAAACCGAATTCATTCAGCGCCAACAGGGGGTGGGCAGTGGGGCAGGCGCTCAGGGGGTCCATGCAGGCCAGTAAATGGCCAAGGTCCCGGTAGCGGTGAATCAATTCAGCCACCCGGGCATGGGCGCCGTCATCTTGCCGGAACTCGGCCCCCGGGCCGCTGCGCTGCAAGCCAATATCAAAACCGTTGAAAAAAACCTGCCATTCGCGGCTCACGGACCCGGGGTCGATCCGATACCGACCGTACTGGGCGTCCAGAAAATCCAGGTTGAGGGTCTCGGGTATTTTCATAATTTCATTCTTCCATGGGCGCCCCTGCGGCCAAAAGTGTCCGCCCGGCGCCTGATGGTCTTGGTCAGTCACTTCAAGAGCGAAAGCATATGTTATGAAAAGCGGTTGCCAAAAAAACAGGAGGAAACATACTTTTTGGAAATCATAGGTAAAAGGCCGATGCGTGTCAATTGCAAATAACCCTTGTTTATCGACTCCGGCCTCGGCTATAAATGAACAAAGACCAACCGGAAGCCATGGAGACAGGTTGTGCGCGTCCCCCCTCAAAATGAATGCCTGCAAATGCTGTGCACCCTGGATATGCCGGAACACATCCAGGATCACTCCCGCATGGTCTGCCGGGTTGCAATCTTGCTGGCCGACGGCCTGATAGCGGCCGGTCTCCATATCAACCGCGAATTGGTGATGGCCTCGGCCCTGCTGCACGACATCACCAAACCGCGCAGTTTTGAAACCGGAGAAAATCATGCCAGGACCGGCGGCGAATATCTTTCGAGCCTGGGGTTCCCTGAAGTGGGTGAAGTGGTCCGCCAGCACGTAATTCTGGATCACTACAGTGAAAGCATGGCGCCCGGCGAGGCGGAAATCGTCAACTACGCCGATAAACGTGTTTTGCACGATAAGATTGTCCCCCTGGACGATCGCATGACATACATTCTGCGGCGCTATGCCAAAACCGGCGAACACAGGGCGATGCTTCGGCAACTCTGGGATCAGACCCGCCTGCTGGAGGAGCGGCTGTTCGCCCAACTGGACTTTACACCGGACTTCATCGCCAACCTGATGACCGCGACAGTGTGAAAAAGATAGCCTATCGATTTTACAACTTTTTTACAAATGACGCGAAACCTTTGATCAAGTCCCCTTCAGGGTTATTTTCCCCAATCCCTGTAAAAACCGCCGGGTCAACGCATAATCCACCCGATGATCATAGACTCGCCCACTGCAATCCACCCCATAAATGGCGCCGTCCCTCAAAAAGGCCGCCAACAATTGCCGGCCGATAAAGATCCGCCCGGTTCCGGGATCAATATTATGGGGCGGCGGCGCCGCAGCCGGCATGGCGTGCCCCTGATCCAGCAGGCTTTTCATGAAATTAAGAATACGCCCCAGCCTCAGGAGGGTAACGGCCTGGCAGCGGTCGGTGACATGGGCCACCGGCAGGGCCGTGGCGCGCATCAGGCCGAAAGCCGATGGCAAGAGGCCGTTCTTTTGGCACCAGGCATAATCCCCGCTCCCCGGCGCCGGGTAAAATACGGATACGCCGGCCAGAACCCGCCGTTGCGCCAGGTAAATCAGATCAGCCACGGACTCGTGAGGGTCCTGGCCGGGGCCGGCCACAATGAGATAGGCCACGGCATTGAGGCCCAACCGCGTGGCCAGGGTCA
Organism: Desulfosarcinaceae bacterium; assembly: GCA_041557055.1. Taxonomy (GTDB): domain Bacteria; phylum Desulfobacterota; class Desulfobacteria; order Desulfobacterales; family Desulfosarcinaceae; genus JARRKU01. The sequence goes on along the minus strand of JBFFHG010000195.1, from coordinate 1,221 downwards.
GCACACGATCCACTTCAGCGGCTATATCGGGCCGGGCAAAACGCTTTAATTGCAAAATTGAAGTGGTAATCAGCGCCAGGTTGAGCGTGGCAAAGCCGGCCTTTTGCATAGCCCTCAAGGTCTCCTCATCCAGGCAGGGGGCGTATAAACCGTTCATGGCCCGCAACTCCGGCCGCCAAAGCCCGAATTGACGGGCAATCACCCCCATGAGAGCTGTCACCCATTGTTTGTCCGCGCACAAATGTTCATCTTCAAAATCGATAAACCCCATGGGATGACATTCAAAGGCCGCCTTCAACTCCGCAGCCACCGATGGGACGCTGCGCCGGCGAAAGCCATGGTGGGTGGCGGCATTGACCGCGCAGTAGGTGCAACGCAACGGGCAGCCCCTGCTGGCGGCCAGGCTGAGACTGCCTTGCCCGGCCCGTTGGTAATGGCGCCATTGAATCAGATCAAAGGCCGGAACAGGCAATTGATCCAGGTTTTCGGCCACAGCCGGCCCATTTACAGCCAGGAGATCTTTCGACCGGCGCCGCACCAGGCCGGGAACGGCATCCAGCGCCTTTCCAAGCTTTAAGGCCCGGGCCAGCAGGGGCAACCCCACCTCCCCATCCCCCCGTAAAACAAAATCCACGGCCGGGTGGGCCATTACGGCTTCAGGCAACGCCGTGGGATGATGGCCGCCCAAAACAATGCGGGCTTGGGGACAGGCTTTCCTGACAACCGCAGCCGTATCCAGCGCCATGTCGCTGTAAGCGGTGAACAACGAGGAGATACCGATCAGGAAAGCCCCTGACTCGCGGGCCTGGCGCCCAATGTGCTCTAAGCTGTAGCCAAAATGGCGGAATTGATGGAACAATCCAAACGGCGAAAGGTCGGCGTTGCCGAAAAAAGGCGTCAGGTAGTCCAATCCCGCAGGCCACGCCATCACGCGGCTCTTGGAAGTGGCCAGCCCATCGCAGATAACCACTGAAAATCCGCTCCTGCGCAAAGCGGCGGCCATTGACGCCAGACCATAGGGCAGGGTCCGCTTGGCGGTCAGATAAAAATCCCGGATGGGGGGTTGGATCAACAGGATATCCGGCATGCCAAATAAATACCTTACGGCTGCGCGGCCTGGATTTTGATGCCGTGCGCCGGGAAACCATCACCAAGCTTTTATTGTTGCCGGGCCATGAATATCAAATTCTGAAACGCACGCCTACCCCATCTTGGAGATCT
>JBFFHG010000194.1:0-6432 GCA_041557055.1 Desulfosarcinaceae bacterium | reverse complement strand
CCAAGGCCTGTTCCTTTGCCCACATCCTTGGTGGTAAAAAACGGATCAAATATTTTCTGCAGATTTTTTTGTGAAATCCCGCACCCCGTATCGCTGATCATAATTTCAACCTGCGCCTCGACGCGGCGTGTCCTGACATTGATATCCCCTTTTTTGTCAATGGCCTGAGCCGCGTTGACCAGAATATTCATGAACACCTGGTTTAATTGCTGGGGATAGCCCTTGATGGTCGGAATATCGCCGAAATCCCGGTGAACGGTCGCTTTGTATTTAATCTCATTGTTGACCACGTTCAGGGTGGATGCCAGGCCGCCGTTGATATCCAACACTTGAACTTTATCCTCCCCCGGGTGGGCGAAATCCTTCAGATCGGTGACGATCTTTTTGATACGGTCGGTACCTTCACGGCAATCGCCAATCAGGTCGGTGATATCCTCCATTACAAACGCCATATCAATGTCGGATTCAAGGGCCTCTATTTTCTTAAGATGTTCTTTTATGGGGTCGGGTATGGCGCCCCGATGCCCATCACTATCAAGCTGGGCCGTCAGTTCGTGATATTTTTCGATCACCCGGGCGATATCGTCCTGATAATCCAGGAGGGTCTTTAAATTACTGCTGACAAATCCAGTGGGATTGTTGATCTCATGGGCCACCCCGGCAGCCAGTTGCCCGATGGAAGCCATCTTTTCGGACTGCAGCATCTGGGTCTGGGTCTCTTCCAGTCGCGTCAAGGTGTTCTTGAGTTCCGCGTTCTGGGCTTCAATCTTGGCCGAAGTGACCATCATTTGTTGGTTTAAGGACTGGATCTCCTCGCTTTTGCGTTTTTCCTCGGTGATATCCTGAGACAGAAGCACGACCTGAAACACGTTGTCGAATTCGTCCCGTACGGGCAGACAGCTCACTTGCCGATAGATCGCCTTGCCATCGGCACCTCCGGCCGTGAACAGCTCTTTCAGCCCGGCGCCTTTGTCAAAAACCCTGGTTGCCAGAGTCCGGATTCCCTCATCGGACAGGAAACTGTTTGAGTCTATCCCCAGCTTGAAGCAATTTTTGCCCACCACATTTTCCGGACTGAGTTTGAGATGATCGGAAAACGCCTTGTTTACAGAGACAATATTCATATCCGAATCCAGGGAGACAATCTCTTCTTTTAGCGAGTCGATGACGATACGCAGTTTGTTGCGGCTCTCGATCAAGGTGTTGGCCAGTTTGTTGTGGCGCTCCTCTAGATTGATGACTCGTATTCCGGTCATGACGCGGGCCCTGAGCTCTTCAGGATCGAATGGCTTTGGGATATAATCATCGGCACCGGCGGCAAAGACATCCACAAGATCGGCCTTACCGTCTTTGGCCGTCAGCATGATGACGTAGACGTACTCGTTAAAGGCTTCCGATCGAATTTTGTGGCACAGCTCCAATCCGTTCATTACGGGCATGATCCAGTCGCTGATCACAATCTTGATTATTTGCGTTTTCAAAATTTTCCAGGCCTGTTCGCCGTTCTCAGCTTCGATAACCGTATTGCCCATTTCCGTGAGCATTTTTTTCAGCAAACTGCGGGAAATAAAATCATCTTCGACAATCAAGATCTCCATAAAGCTATCCTTTTGCAATCGCCCGATCGCTTAGCGTTTTATCAAAAGCGTCGACAGGACTCCAATGGCAATATACGGCGTGAACTCAGTTCCGGGTATTCACAGTGTGAAAACGTACGGTAATTTCAGATCGGCTGTTTCGTTGCGCAACATTCATTTGCCAGGCAAAGACTCCCCTCGCTTCTATTCCCGGATATCGACCCATTTTGGGTTAACTTTAGACAATTCCTTGGAGACCCGGCCGCGTAACACAGAGATGGGGCCCGTGTATCGGGAAACCACCCTAAAAGCCCATTTCTCAAGTTATGGGTGTCCGGGACCGATAAAGGATAACAACGCAGAGCAGTTCACTGAATCCATTACGGTTTGTATCGGATCGACAAGGGGAAGCCTGCTCGAAAAAAACCAATGGTTATGTATGCCCGGAAGGAATGCGCGATGAATGTACTATTGGTGGATGATGATATTACCACTTTGGGATTGCTTGAAAAAAGCATCTCCAAGTGGGGATATGATATTGCCAGGGCTGAAAATGGACGGCAGGCGCTTGAGCATTTAGGCCAGATCGATATCATCGTCAGCGACTGGCTGATGCCTGAAATGAACGGCCTTGAGTTGTGCCAAAAGGTACGATCGATGAATATCGATCGATACATCTACATCATCCTGGTCAGCGCCAAAGATACCGATCTTGATATTGTCCGCGGCCTGCAAAGCGGCGTGGACGATTATGTCACCAAGCCCGTCAACCTTGCGGAGTTGAAGGCCAGGCTCGAGATCGGCGCGCGCATCATCACATTGGAAAGGGAGCTCAATCAGAAATATCTGGCGATTAAACGCAATTATTATCAATCAATACACATGTTCACCCATCTGCTGGAATCCTACAACAAGGAGCTGGGAGGGCATTCGCGCCGCGTCGGTCAATTGTCGTTGTCGCTTGCCAGGAAACATCCGGGCATCTTGCCTGAGGACTATCCGGTTGTGGAGGCCGCAGGATTGCTTCATGATATCGGCTTGATCGGTCTTCCCGGGATATTGGCGGTCAAAAGCGTGCCCGAGATGACCGGGGATGAAAAAAAAGCTTATCTTACCCATCCAGAGCGGGGCGAATGGATACTCAACCAAGTGGACTTGCTCCGTCCCGTTGCCAAGATCGTCCGGATGCATCATGAGCAAACCAATGGCCGCGGTTTTCCGGACGGGCTCTCCGGCAAACAGATCCCCTTATCAGCCACAGTGGTCGGCGCCGCATCCATCTATGACCATTTGGTGTATATAAAAAAAATTCCCCTGGAACAGATACCGGAGCAGGTGCAACAGTATCGGGGCTACCAACTCCCCACTGATTTAATAGATCTTTTGCTTGAGATCAATCTTGATGAGATTGAAGATGAGGCCAAGCGGACCTTTCGGGAAGTCGAGATTGAAAAGCTTGAAGCGGGCATGACGCTGGCCAATGATATCCGGATGCGGACAGGCGCCTTTGTCATGGCGGCAGATACGCAAATCGATGCCGCGTTAATTGAAAAATTAAAGCGTTATCATGAATTGGGCAATATCAGCAGTAATGTTTTTATCAAGAAATAGGAACCACCCATGGATTTAGCAACAGTTCTCGGTCTTATCAGTGGAACCATCTTTATTCTCGTGGCCATTGTCCTTGGCGGCAGCGCAGCCATTTTTATCAATATCCCCAGCTTGCTGATTGTTATCGGCGGGACCGTTGCGACCACCTTCATCAAATTCAAGATGGGAGATGTTTTGGGCTCCATCGGGGTTGCCATGAAAGCGTTTCTTGTCAAGATGGAAACGCCCCAATCAATTATTGACGAAATGGTGGCTTTCACGCGTATTGCAAAAAAAGAGGGGTTGATCGCACTTGAGAAGGAAGCCCCCAAGGATCTCTTTTCAGCCAAGGCGCTGCGTTATCTTTCTGACGGCTACGATGAGGGGTTGATCGAGGATATGCTGCATAAGGATATCCGGCTCACCGTGCAAAGGCACGAACTGGGCCAGAGCGTCTTTAAAAGCATGGGCGATTCCGCCCCTGCCTGGGGAATGATCGGCACCTTGATCGGTTTGGTTCAGATGTTGGCGTCCATGGATGATCCGGCCAGCATCGGCCCTTCGATGGCGGTGGCGCTATTGACAACCTTATACGGCGCCGTGATCGCGAACTTTATCTGCCTTCCGATAGCCGAGAAACTCTCTCTGCGCAGTGGCCAGGAAAAACTGAACAAAAGCATTATCGTTGAGGGCGCCATAAGTATAAACAGGGGTATCTCCCCCATGGTGCTCGAAGAGTCATTGAAAATATTTCTCTCTCCCAAAGAACGCGATAAAAACGCGGGTGACAAGGAAGAGGCCAAACAGGCCGTTAAGGGAGCGGCAAATTAATGGGCGCTCCGGTTGAAGAGGCAAAAAAAATAGATCCCGGGGCCCCCAGATGGGTGGTCACGTTCGGCGATTTAATGAGCCTGCTGCTCTGCTTCTTTGTCTTGTTGCTCTCTTTTTCCAACATGGACAAGCAAAAATACAAGCAAGTGGCGGGCTCCATGGAAAAAGCCTTTGGTGTTCAACGCAAGCTAAAGGTGATGGACATCCCCAAGGGCATGAAAATGGTCGCCAGGGATTTTGATCAAGAGACCATCGCAACGCGGATAAAGGAGGACCTGGGAAAAGAGATTGATGCGCTGATCGAAGATCAGTTGGCAGAACTGAAAGATCAGATTTCCGTGGAAGCGGCTGAAAACGAAGTTGTTATCCGCCTGATGGGCGAGTCCACTTTCGACTCGGGCAAAGCTGAAATCAGGTCCCAACTCAAACCGCTACTGCAAAAGGTCTCCAAGGTGCTGCGCTCATCCCAGGGTGATATCATCATCGCCGGACACACCGATAATATCCCTATCCGCGGCGGACCTTTCAAGACCAACCTGAGGCTTTCGGCAGCCCGGGCTTCGGCCGTGGCCGAGTATTTCATCGATCAATGCAGCCTTGATCCCCAACGAATATCCACCATGGGATTTGGAAAATTCCGCCCCATCGAAAGCAACGCAACGATCGAGGGCCGGCAGAAAAACCGGCGCGTTGAAATCATTCTCGGCAATATCCCTATTGCAGAAAATCGATAAGACTTTTTTGGAGGATCATGGATGAAGTGGCCAAGGTGCTCTCGTAAGTGGTCTTTTGAACTTGAAAATTGACGATGGTCTCGGCAAGATCCGCATCTTCGGTGCTTGAAAGCATCGCCTGCACATTGACCTTGAAATATTCGTAATGGTTGCCCGTGGCATCCAACCGCTGATAGGCGCTTGCATTCCTTGCCCTCATGGTCGTGATCCTGTCACCGGCGCTGTCCAGACGCGTGATCTGGGCCTCTATGGCGTTGCTATCGGGCAGATTGAGGGCACTCTCCAAATCATTCAGGATATTAAACACATTGTCAAGATCCGGGCCGAAGATACTGCTTCCGTCGGCTGTTATATTGATCTGCATGTTGTCGCCGATAACGAAATCCTTGGTGCCGCTGTCGCCGTTGTAGTTCCAGGTGGTGTCATTATAAGGCCGGGTTTCTGTTGAATCGCCGGCAAACAGATATTGGCCGTCGATCTGGTAATTGGCCATCTGCAACACCTGCTCTCGGATGGAAGCCACTTCTTCGGCCATTTCAGAACGCATGGCCGTCGAGGTATCGTAAGCGATCTCTTTGGCGTCGCCCAACAGATCGCCGACCATTGCCAATACATCATCCACTGTGTCGATGTGAAGTTTTGCCTTGGAGATGCTGTCGTCATATTGCTCGAGGCTTGAGATCGTGCTGCGATACGACAAAACGCTGCTGATGTCGGCCGGGTCGTCCGAAGGACGGTTGATCCGTTTGCCGGTGTTGAGTTGCTCCTGTGTTTTGACCATCTGTGACACTTGCCGGAACAATTGGGCCGTCACATTATTGGCCATCATTTGATTGGTAACGCGCATGCTTATTACCTCTTTGAAAACGCTGTTATTTCAAAAAAACAACACAGAGCCGGGTCCCGGATGCCTCTTGGGGATGAACGTTATCTGGCGAGAGACATCAGGGTATCCAGCATTTCGTCAGCCGTGATGATAAGTTTGGCCGCTGCGTTGTAGGCTTGCTGAAATTGCACCAGCTTGATCATCTCCTCATCCAGAGAGACCCCGGAAACCTCCTGCTGATAGTTTTCAAGATTTTTCACCATGGTGGATTGGTGGCTCAGGTTGAAGTTCGCCGAGTAGACATCCGCGCCGACCTGAGAAACCAGAGAATTATAATATTCATCAAAGGAACTGCTTCCGGCCATGGTCGCCGCGGATTGCAAATTGGCAATGGCCATGGCCGTGCTGTTGCCACCGGGCAATCCCTCCGCGATACCGGCGGCCGCAATCAAATCGGTATCGGCCACGATGCTGGTGTTAACAGCTAAATTCACCGCACCTGTACCGGTAAAAAACGCCAACCCGGCATCCCCGTTCAAATCGATCCCGCTGGTATGTTCTCCATTGACACTGGTTCGGATGGTATTTGCCAATGAATCCAATTGTCCCAGGTAACCGGGAATCAATACGTCTCTTGCTTCGGTCAACCCCTTGAGTTCACCGCCGGACAACTGGCCGGTGATGTTCTCGGTGGTTCCATCACTGCCCGTCCAGAAGATATCCTGGACGCCGCCGTTATCCGCTGTGGTCAAATCCCACGTGGTTGTTCCATCCACCAAAGGTTTTCCATTACCCACAGAGACGTTGACATTGCCATTGCCATCCTCAAAGCGTTGGATATCGATGAGTTCGGACAACTCGAGCAGCAGCAGAT
>JBFFHG010000193.1:0-6449 GCA_041557055.1 Desulfosarcinaceae bacterium | reverse complement strand
GGTCGAGATCAAGGCGTGGGAAAAATTTTACCGCAGGCATATGGTTGATATTCCGAGGATAAAATTTTTCCCACAACACGGATATCGGGCAAATTGGCCATTTATGGATGGGCACTAGTTCGCGTTGCATAAAAAAGACGGTGTAAAACAGGTCCGATCCTCAAGTGCACCATGGGTTGACCGCTCGGTTGGGTCCCCAAATTCCGCCCAAGCTCAATATGCATTCCTTCGCCATCTTTATACATGTGACGTGAGTTAAGACTATCCCATAAAGATCGGGCTTGTCAAAATTTGTGACAAATTGCCGCGACAAGGGTGAGTCCCGAACGGACGCCATGACCGCGGCCTATTACTGCCGCAAAACCGGATCATTTATAAAATGATCAGCGGATAAGAGGCAATCAATCAAAAGGAGAACAAAAATGGCTAAAATGACGGAACGTATGCAGGAACTCCTCCAAAAGGTTTCAGCCGCTGTATTATCAACGACTGCGGAAGACGGCACCCCCAACGCCGTGCCGGTGGGGGCAAAAAAAATCATCGACGCGGAAACCGTCCTGATCTCCGATCAATTTTTCAACAAAACCCTGGCCAATATGCAAACAAATCCAAAAGTGGCCGTCACCTTCTGGGAAGGACATGAGGGCTACCAGCTCAAAGGCACCGTTACCATTGAAACCAGCGGTCAACGCTTTGAAGAGACGGCGCGCTGGATCGAAGATCTGGGCAACAGGGCCGGATTCCCGCTTAAGTCCAAAGGTGCTGTGCTTTTGCATATTGACGAAATCTATGGTGTTGCCCCGGGACCCGGGGCCGGCGCCAAACTGGCGTAACCATAGAGCGAAAGCACAGCAATGCTGCGACCGCTCTAGTGCCATCCAGAAATAGGCAAATTTGGTCGAGATCAAGGCGTGGGAAAAATTTTACCGCAGGCATATGGTTGATATTCCGAGGATAAAATTTTTCACACAACGGATATCGGGCAAATTGGCCATTTATGGATAGGCACTCTCTAAAGGCCGGCGAACGAGTTCACATGAAAGGCTCGCTTGCCGGCCCAACATCTGCTCCTGGTTCGGTTTAATAACCAGCCCCCTTTCCAATCCCTTGGCCATCTTTCTTGTGCGGCATTAGAGTGCAACCTTTTTGCAATATTACTGCAACACCGAAAACTTGTCGTGTTTTTCCAACCCTTTAATATTGCAACAAAAACAACAACAAAGAAACCGGCACCCATCCCAGACACTGCAACATATTGTTGCGTGTGGCAGCCCCTCTATTAAATATTCCACATTAAATCAATTTGTTATCCGTCAAAAACACTTGGCATGATAAATGCTAAGGCCATTTATAACGGAATCCGATGATCGCTAAGGCGGTTCTCATCCTTGCGCATCCTCAAGTTCTCCTTTCATCCGCCGATGGCATCGCGCCGCTAAAAAAGATCACGTTTTGCAATCAAACGGTTTCCCGCTGCCCTTTCGGCTGCCGGGCAACGGCCGGCCGGCGGGGTAACGAAAAACGGGCCAACCACCAAAGGATGTGAGGCGTATGTGGGGAAAAAAGCCATAAAACCCAAGGTACTTGTCATCGAAGATGACCTGAATATGCGCATCTATCTGTGCAACCTGTTGCGCGGCGGCGGGTTCGATCCGCTGGATGCCCAGGACCGGACATCCGGCCTGAAAAAAGCGCGCGTCTCCAAACCGGACCTGATTGTGCTGGACGGCATGCTGCCCGATGAAGGCAGCCCGCAGATCTACCATCAACTCAAATCCGACCCTGCTCTGCGGCATATTCCGGTGGTGATGCTGGCCACCATGGACCAGCGCACCTTTTGCTATTACCAAAAATGCCGAAGCCTGCAGCACGCCGTCAGAGTCCCGGCCCCCGAAGCGTATTTGACCAAACCGCCGGAAGCCGAGGAATTTTTAGAGGTGATCGGCCGTCTGGCTGACCTGACGGCCGCCATCAATTCAAGGGGCTCGCCATGATTGTGCGCATCGGATTCTACATCTGCCATTGCGGCATCAACATCGCACACCGGGTCCGGGTGGCGGCGGTCGCGGCCTTTGCCCGGGGCCTGCCCAATGTCGTGATTGCCCGGGATTACAAGTTCAGGTGTTCCGATCCGGGCCAGGCCATGATCGAGAAGGATATCGCCGCTCTGGGTCTGAACCGCGTGGTGGTCGCCTCCTGCTCGCCCCGCCTGCATGGCAAGACCTTTATGGGCGCCTGCCAGCGCGCCGGACTGAATCCTTACTATTTTCAGATGGCCTCGGTTCGCGAGCAAGTCTCCTGGGTGACCCTGGATGATGACATGGCCACCGGCAAGGCCAAAACCCTGGTGGCCGGCGCCATCAACCGCGTCAACTACCACGAAAGCCTGGAGACCCGCCGGGCGCCGGTCCATCCGGCCATGCTGGTGGTGGGCGGCGGCATCGCCGGCATGCAGGCGGCCCTGGACATTGCGTCGGCCGGCAGCAAAGTCCACCTGGTGGAGAAAGACACCACCATCGGCGGCCACATGCTCCAGTTCGACAAAACCTTTCCCACCCTGGATTGCGCTGCCTGTATCGGCACCCCTAAAATGGTGGAGGTGGCCCAGAATCCCGACATCGAACTGCACACCTTCAGCCAGGTCACCGATGTTGCGGGCTTTGTGGGCAACTTCACCGTCACCATCCAAAAGCAACCCCGTTATGTCAAAGAGGACCTATGCACCGGTTGCGGTGAATGCGCCAAGGTCTGCCCGGTCACCATCCCCAACGACTGGGATCTGGGGCTGGGATTCCGCCAGGCCATCGGACGCACCTTTCCCCAGGCCATCCCCATCACATTCAATATCGAAAAAAAAGACCGCGCGCCGTGCGCCACAACCTGTCCGGCCGGTGTCAACATTCAAGGCTATATCCAACTCATCGGCCAGGGCAAGTATAAAGAGGCTGTCCAACTGATCATGGAGCGGTTGCCTTTGCCAGGCACCCTGGGCCGGGTTTGCCCCCATCCCTGCGAGGCCCGATGCCGCCGGCGGGAAGTGGATGCCCCGATTGCCATTCGCGCCTTGAAACGCTTTGCCGCCGATCAGGTGGATTTGAAATCCCTGCCGCTGCCCAAAATCCGGGAGCGCCGGGAAAAAATCGCCGTCATCGGTTCCGGTCCGGCCGGGTTGACCGCAGCCTGCCACCTGCGCTTGAAAGGCTATCAGGTCACCCTCTATGAAGCCCTGGACAAACTGGGCGGCATGCTGCGGGTGGGGATTCCCGACTACCGGCTGCCCCCCGATATTCTGGACCGCGAAATTCAAAACATTCTGCGGCTGGGGATCTCTACCAACACGGGCATGCGGCTGGGCCGCGATTTCACTTTGAAGCAATTGCAGGATGAGGGCTATGGGGCTGTTTTCCTGGGCATCGGCGCCCACGGCACAATCGGTCTGAATCTCCCCGGCGAAAAAGAGACAATCGGCGTCATCGATGCGGTTGCGTTCCTGAAAGAAGTCAATCTGGGCGGCCGCACCAAACCCGGCGAACGGGTGGTGGTGATCGGCGGCGGCAATGTGGCCGTGGATGCGGCCCGGGCCGTCAAAAGGCTGGGGGTGACCGAGGTGACCGTGGTTTACCGCCGCAGCGCAGCACAAATGCCGGCTTATTGCGAAGAGATCCAGGTCGCACAAGAGGAAGGCATTGCCTTTGCGTATTTAACCGCACCAGTCCGAATCCAGACTGCCAACGGCAGGGTTTGCGCTCTGATGTGTATTCGCAACGAATTGGGGCCGCCGGATGCTTCCGGTCGCCGCCGCCCGGTGCCTGTGAAAGGTTCGGAATTTGTTATGGCCTGCGATACGGTTCTTCCGGCCGTGGGTCAGGGAATTGAAACGGACTGGGCCGCAGAGGTGCCGGAGCTTGAATGGACCGGCCGTGGCACACTCAAAGTGAACCCTGAAACCTGTCAAACCACCCTGCCCTATCTTTTTGCGGCCGGTGATGCGGTCACCGGCCCGGCCACGGTCATCGAAGCAATCGGGGCCGCCCATAAGGCTGTGGCGACCATGGATCGTTTTCTGCGCAGCGAAGAATCGGATACCGCGCAGGAGCAAGGCGAGGCGCTTGCCGGCGGTGGCTGGTCCCCCGTCCCCCGGAATATCGCTTGGGTTGAACGCCCGTCGGCGCTTCATCGCCCGGCCGTAAACCGAATGCACACCTTTGATGAAGTCGAGCTGGCCTTGACTGAAAAAGAGGCCCGCCGGGAAGCCGCGCGCTGTCTGAACTGCGGTATCTGCTGCGAATGCATGGCCTGCGTGGCGGCCTGTGAAGCAAAAGCCATCGACCACAGCATGCCGCCCGAAAAACGGGAAGTCAAAGTGGGCAGCATTATTCTGGCCACCGGGTACGACACCCTGGACCCTGCTCCCATCAAGCCATATGGCTACGGCCGTCTGGCAAATGTTTTCACCGCCCTGGAGTTCGAGCGCCTGAGCAACGCCACCGGCCCCACCAACGGCAAAATCCTGATGCGGGATGCCGGCGGCGAATTCCGGCGGCCGCCCAAAAGCGTGGCGTTGCTGCACTGCATCGGCAGCCGCGACGTGAACCATCACGAATACTGCTCCAGGGTGTGCTGCATGTATGCTTTGAAGTACACCCATCTGATTAAAGAAAAAGTGGGCCGTGACACCGCGGTTTACGACTTTTACATCGACATGCGTTGTTTCGGCGAAGGCTATGAAGAGTTCTATCGCCGCTGCCAGGATGAGGGGACCATCTTCATTCGCGGCAAAGTGGCCGAAATCAGCGACCAGGCGCAGACCGCTGAAGAACAAGGCAAACTCATTGCCGTGGCGGAAGACACCTTGTTGGGGCGGCGCATTCGGGTGCCGGTGGATATGGCCGTTTTATGCACAGCCATGGAGGCCCGCAGCAATGCCCTGGATGTGGGCCGCATCTTCGGTGTCAACCAGGGGGCTGACGGTTTTTTCCTGGAAGAACACCCCAAACTGGGCCCGTTGAACACCGCCGCCGACGGCGTCTTCCTGGCCGGATGCTGCCAAAAGCCCATGGATATCCCCGATACGGTTTCCCAGGCGTCCGGTGCGGCTGCCAAAGCCCTGGCCCTGGCAGTCCGCGGATGGGTGGAGGTGCCGCCCACCATATCCTGGATCAATCCGGATATCTGCGTGGGGTGCCAGGTGTGCATGGCCCTGTGCCCCTATGGGGCCATTGGATTCAATCCGCGGTTGGGGGTTTCGGAGGTCAATCCGGCCATGTGCAAGGGCTGCGGAAGCTGCTCGGGTTTCTGCCCCAGCAATGCCGCCGGCAACAGGCATTTTAAAAGCAAGCAAGTGTTCGCCGAACTCGACGGCATCTTCGATGCTGCCGAGGGCTTGGCCCGTTCGCCCGCCCCCTAAAAAGGGGTAAACAGGCCATGGGAAACGATCAGGAGTGTGATCATGACCCGATTCGAACCCACAATCATCGCTTTTGTCTGTAACTGGTGTACGTATACGGCGGCCGATCTGGCGGGCACGTCGCGGCTCTCTTACCCGCCCAATGTGCGGCTGATCCGGGTGATGTGCACCGGCATGGTGGACCCCAAGTATGTGATCAAAGCCTTTCTGGAGGGGGCCGACGGGGTTCTGGTGAGCGGCTGCCATCCCGGGGACTGCCATTACATCAACGGCAACTTCAAAGCCCGGCGGCGCATCAAGCTGCTCAAGGAGATTTTGCCGCAGTTCGGATTTGCGCCCGAACGGTTGCGACTCACCTGGATCGGCGCCAGCGACGGCATCCACTTTGCCGAGGTGATGCACGTACTGGTCCGGCAGGTCAAGGCGTTGGGGCCCGGCGAGGCCGGACTGGCAATGGTTATCTGAGCAAAATCGTCAGCCTGTTGGCCCGCGATCCGCGGCCCGTTTTCCGAATAGACCGCCTGGGCATACTGACAGTGGCCAATGAACCAGCAGATGGAGAAAACAACATGCCCAAAACAGTCCGAATCGACGTTGAGAACAATGATCCAATCAAGGCCGTTGAAGCGTTCATGGGGTCCATATTGGCGTTGGAAGAGATCGCCGCCGCCCTTGTGCCCAGGCACCTGCCCGGCAAGGCCATGGTCATGTCGGTATTGGTGGTCGATCCGGCGCAATTACAGGATGTGGATCCGCTGGCGCCGGCGTTTGCCTTGAACGGGGCCAGAATGGTCTCCCGGCTGACCCGTAAACCTCTGGGAGAAAAAATCGCCGTCATGCTGCGCCCTTGTGAAATCCGCGCCTTTGTGGAGCTGGTCAAGCTGAAACAGGCCGACCGTGAGGCGGTGATCATCGTCGGCACCGACTGTCTGGGGGCCTATACCAATAGGGACTACATCCGCTATAAACAGGCGACGGCGGAAAAAGCCACCCCCATGTTTTATCAAAGCATGCTTGCCAAAAAGGGTGCGCCCGTGGCGGG
>JBFFHG010000192.1:0-6456 GCA_041557055.1 Desulfosarcinaceae bacterium | reverse complement strand
TGGGCATTGCCCTGCATATCGAAAGGGTCGACCTGTCCACCTGGGTCGAGCGGGTCCGAAGCAATCGTTTTGATCTGGTGCTTTTCCGAACCACCCCTTGGGGCATGGTTATGGATGCCGGTTGCGGTTCCGGCTATTTTGATTCCCGCCGTGGCGGTGGCGGCACCCTGGCCAATGTGGCCGATCCTGTTTTTCACGCCCTTTGCGACCGGGTTCTGGAGATCACCGACGCCGCCCAGCAGCTTGAATTGAACTGCGATATCCAGCAATATTACGCGGATCACCTTCCGGCGGTGGCCCTTTGCTGGGCTGTCAATGCCTATCCGGCCCTGGAACGCTGGCAGGGGTTGACCGTCAATCAGATCGAGGGCGGATTGCTCAACCGGCAAACCCTGGCAGGTTTTCATCCCGCGCCATTGGAATTCCAACCATAGGATCGAAGCATGCTCAAAAGATTGGTGCGAAGACTCGGCTTCTATGTTTTGACCCTGTTTCTGATCGGTTCCCTGAACTTCAGCCTGATTCATCTGATGCCGGGCGACCCGTTGGTGCATTTGCTGGGCGAAGAGGGCTATGCAAGGCTGGCCGGCCAAGCCGGCACGGCCATCACTGCGCTGAAAGCCGATTTGGGGCTGGACGCACCCGTGGGGTGTCAGTACCGGCGCTTCCTGGTCCGGATGGCCACCGGCCAATGGGGCTGGTCGTATCACTACGGCCAGCCTGTGTCTCGTATCATTTCCAGGCGCATGTCATGGACCCTGGTGCTGCTGGTTCCGGCAATCACAGCCAGCACCCTTGTCGGCGGATTCCTGGGCGCCCTGTCCGGCTGGCGCAGCCGGCATTGCAACCATCGGTTGGAGGCCAATTTTTTTCTCGGTCTCTATTCCATACCTGCCTACTGCCTGGGACTGCTTTTGCTTGTGGCCGCCGGCCAATGGCAATGGATACCATTGACCGGCATGACAGATGCGAGCGGCGGTTTCTGGCCTGCGGCGCGCTGCCTGGCACTGCCCTTGACGGTATTGGTCCTGCACGGTGCTGCTTACAAATTCATGATCATGCGCCATGCCGTTCGTCAGGAACTGGCGGCCGCCTACGTGGTGACCGCCCTGTCCAAGGGTTTGACCGGGCGCCGGGTGCTCTTGGGTCATGTGGTGATCAACACGCTGCCTGCCTATATTTCGGTGGTGGCGCTGAACATCGGGTTTATGGTGGGCGGCACCCTGTTGGTTGAGGTGGTCTTTGCATACCAGGGGATGGGAACCTTGATTTACGGCGCTGTACTGGCCCGTGACTATCCCATTCTTTCGGGCGCTTTGACCGCCCTGGCCATTGGTGTGCTGGCGGCCAACGGCGTGGCGGATCTGTTCAATACCCTCATCGATCCGCGCATTCGCGAGGGAGGGGCGGTTGGGTAGGCACCGGATCATAAGAGGCACGCTGATCGCTGCCGTTTTGATGGTGGTCGCCGGTCCGGGAGCGGCCATCCTGCGCGCCATCGAGGCCCCGCCGGTCTTTACTCCTTACCTGGAGCCCGGGTGGCTGCATCTTCTGGGCACTGACAATTCCGGCCGTGATATTCTGGCGTTAATGGTGCAGGGGGCCGGCACCTCCCTGGCCATCGGGTTATCCGCCGCCCTTTGCGCCACGTTTATCGGGACCCTGGCGGGTTGTCTGGCCGGTTACCGGCGGGGGACGGCCGACCAACTGCTCATGCGCCTGACCGATGTTTTTCTGCTGATTCCCACCTTACCCCTTGTCATCGTGCTGGCCGCCTATCTGGGCCCCGGTGTCGGAAATGTTTTTCTGCTGATCACGCTGACCGCCTGGCCGGCCACCGCCCGGGTGATTCGGGCCCGGGTTCTTGCACTCAGGGAGCAGCCCTTCGTGATCAACGCCCGCAGTATGGGCGCCGGCACAATCTATCTGATTTTGCGGCACATCATGCCCAATTGCAGTGAATTGTTGCTGGCCAAAGCCTCTTTGACGGCCGCCGCCGCCATGCTGGCCGAAGCAGGCGTTTCTTTTCTCGGTCTGGGTGATCCGCACAACCCCAGTTGGGGCAGTATTCTCCATGATGCTTTTTCCGGCGCTGCTTTGATCAACGGCGCCTGGTGGTGGTTCCTGCCGCCTTTGGCCTCGATTTCGGTATCCGTGATGTTGTTCCATTGGACCGGCCATTGGTTGGCCGGTGAGACGTCCATTGAGCCCTATGGCGTGCCGCTCGCCGGCCGCTTCTGCCAGGATGCACCGGCGCAGTGTGCAAAACCGCCGTCATCCGGCCTGCTGGTCATCAACAACCTGACCATCGCTTTTCCAGATGGGCACACAGGCCGGCAGGCGCTGGTGTTGGACGGTCTTGATCTGACCGTTGCCCCAGGCCAAAAAATTGCTGTTGTCGGCGCCACCGGCAGCGGCAAGAGTCTGCTTTTGCTGGCCGTGCTTGGCTTGCTGCCCGGAAACGCACAGGCCGGCGGCCGAATATGGATCGACGGACAGGAACTGGCCGGCCTGGACGACCTTGGATTGAGACGCCACCGCGGCGGGACAGCGGCCTACATTCCCCAGGGGGTCGGCATGGCCCTGAATCCGCTTCTTTCCCTTGGGGCCCAACTGACGGAGAGGGCCCGCATCCATATGGGCGTCAACCGGAGGGCGGCCCTGCACCAGGTTGTTACACGGCTGGCCGGCCTGGGTTTGCCCGACCCGGCGCGTTGTATTCACCACTACCCCCACCATCTCAGCGGCGGCATGAAACAACGGGTATTGATCGCCATGGCCATGGGCGGTCAACCGCGCTTGCTACTGGCCGACGAACCCACCAAAGGGCTGGACCCTGCCGGGGTGGAAGAGATCCTCCGCAATTTCAGAATGCTCGAACAGGAGGCGGTGCTGGCCGTTACCCACGATCTGGCGTTTGCCGAGGCTTTGGGAGGGGAGGTGGTGGTCATGTATGCCGGCATGGTTGTGGAGCAGACTGGGGCAGGGAATCTCTTCCGCGAGCCCCTGCATCCTTACACCCGCGCCTTGCTGTCCGCCCGGCCCTCTTTCGGCATGGAGATCGCCGGCCCCACCAAGGCTTTGGACCAAAGTCCGGCAGGGCAAGGTTGCCGCTATCGGCGCCTTTGCACTCTGGGCCACAGGCGATGTTGCCGGATGCCGCCGCTTTATGAGGTCCGCGGCCACCAGGTCAGGTGTTGGCGCTATGCAACTTGAGATCGAGCATATCACCAAGTCCTACCGCAACGGATGGTTGCGGCGGCCGGGCCGAATGGTGCTGGAGGATATCGCTCTGGTCGTTGCGCCCGGTCAGAGCGTCGGGGTGGTCGGTGCCAGCGGTTCCGGCAAAACCACCCTGGGGCTGATCATATCCGGAATAATGCGGCCGGACAGCGGGAGCGTGCGTTGGGGCGCTATCGACCTGTGGACTGCACCCGTCAAGGTCCGCAAGGTGCTTGTCCGTAAATTGCAGATGGTTTTTCAGCATCCGGAAAGTACGTTCGACCCCCGCTGGACCATGGCCCAAAGCCTGTCGGAGCCCTATGTGCTCAGGGGTGTCCGGCCCTCACCCCGGCAACTGCGCGCCATGCTGGAACAAGTCGAACTGGATGAATCAATGCTGGCCCGCCGCCCCGACCGGCTCTCCGGCGGGGAGCTGCAACGCATGACCATCGCCCGGATCATGGCCCTTGAACCGGCTGTTGTCGTCCTTGACGAACCCACCGCCATGCTCGACGTGCTCACCCAGGCCCGGATCATGCGCCTGTTGACCGACATTCAGCACCGCACCGGCGTCAGTTACGTTTTGATCAGCCACGATGCAGCCCTGGTCAGGCGGTTTTGCCGAGCCATCCATCGCCTGGAGCAGGGCCGCCTGATCGTGGATTGAAGCCAAAGACCGGTCAAAAGAAGAAGGATAGCGCTGCAAAAATTCTCCGCAGGGGTTATGATTACTGCTTCTCAGGAATTTTTGTTCCTATGCCTGGGTAGTTCGGTTCATATCCTTGACCTGTATTTAGTGGTCTTTTGTCGCCCTGAATGCTACGGGTTGACGGCATGAAATTTGCTTTTTCAAATCTGCGATTACCAATTTACCTTTTTACCCTATGCCTAAAAATGGAGGTCACGCCATGAAACGAATCGTGTTATTGGCTTTGGCAGTGGTTGCGCTTTGCGCATCGCAAGCTTTTGCCACGCTGGCTGTCATGGATGTAAACGGTGAAAAAATAACCTACGATGATATCGGCAACCAGCAGTGGATATGGGATCTTCGCATGTTTTCCGGTTTGTTTTTTGAAGACCAGATGGATTTGATCGATCAGTTGAATGCATCCGGCTACGGCGGCTATAATGACTGGCATATGGCCACTTATCAGGAAACAGCGGCATTGTTTTTTAGTTATACAACGCTCCAGATGGCTTCCGCTTTCCATGACACGGATTGCCTACTATACATGGGAAGAATAAACCATTTGTTCCATGATGAATATCCGGACGGTCACAGCAACGCTTTCTTTACTATTGACGTGGTCTTCTCGGACAATGAATGGACATTTGTCGAAGGCGGAAAAACCATTCGCTGCTGCGCAGACGATTACGATTTGCAGGGACGGGATGATATCGGGGCCTGGGTAACGCGCTCCGCAGCGCCGGTGCCGGAACCCGCAACAATGCTTTTGTTTGGCATCGGAATTGCCGGGCTGATCGGCAAACGCAAATTATCAAAGAACAGGCAGGTTGCCCGTTGTCGATGATAAGGATCTCGGGGTTGCTCAAATTCCATCAAAAGGTTTTGTTGACCGGGCAGAACTTTAAATCCAGATCCCGCGTTGCCGAGGGTTCGCAGTAGAGCACGACGTCGTCACCCTTGACGTCGCCCTCCGACTTTTGCAACGTTAGGGGTAATGCAGGGTCCGCGAAAGCAAGACGTTCGGACACAGGGTGATTTCCCGGTCATGGTTCGGAAGCGGACCTTGCCTGATTTTTCCAGATTTTCAGATATTTTTCCACCAGCGCTTCCGGTATTTGGGCTTCAACGTATTCCTGGATCTTTTTGCCGAGGTATAACTTATGGGATTTGCACAAAGATATCTTTGAAAATGCCATATAAATCCCTTCATTTGTAACAGGATTCGGCAAATATTCAAGCTGTTCTCTTACGCCTGCTTCTTCAGCCTGCGCCAGTCCGGGGTAAAGTCCGTACAGAAAATACCTGTTTCTCCCGTTTTGCATTTTTTTGAAAAGCAATTCGAACCTTGCGGCCCGGTCAAGTTCAAGTTTCTTTTTTGCAAATTTGTCAAACGCCTCTCCGTAACTGTCACCTAAACGGATTCCGCCTGTGAGACCGATCAGATCATCCCATTTCCCGTACTTGAATGCTTTTCCCTTCATTACGAATATGACTGCCGGATCTCCCATGCAGGCGGGCTGTACGTATTCCAGATAGGTCTCCCGCTTTTCATTCCTGTAAAGTCCGGCGATCATATCGATCTCTCCCATTTCAGCCTTCAGCAAAGATCGTCTCCACGGGCCGACATATTTTGATTCAACCGGTATTCCGATTTCTGCGAATGCTTTTTCTGCCAATTCGATGGCGACCCCGATTATTTTTCCGGGATTTTCAGTGTCCTGCCACGAAATGGGCGGGTATTCCGGATCGCTTGTAATCACGATTTTTTTGCATTCGCCCGCATGCGCCGCACCAGTGAGCAATGTTGCAATGATGATTGCAAACAATAATTTTTTCATCATGCAAGACAAAACATTGCACTCCATGGGGCGGGAACCGGACGTGTCTGTTTCCGGGGATGGATTGGATCGCAAACGGGCATATGGTGCGTTTTCCGGATTTTCGTTGAATTTGCTCATGGGTTTCACATTCAAGCATCCAAAAGTTTGGGTTTTATCCGTCATTCAAATGGATATAATGCTACCACGCCGGGTTGTGGATGTGCAATCAACAACTATGTTTTTAAGCCGCTTTTATGCCAAACTGTTGCGGACTTTTCCGGGTTTCCCTGTGATTGATGCCCTTCAGGCGTTGGCCATAGAAGGTTCATGTGGTATGAAGCGGTTTTGTAAATAGACGCCATGACGTCGCACAGGGCTGATAAGGAGAGAAAAAGCCGAAGAGCGACCGGGAAAATCTTGGCCAAAAACATGATTGACAATCGGAATTGATATCCCATGCCATCTTCTAAAAAAACGCGATCGCGTTCCAACCCAAAACACCAACACTCATCAACGGCCGGCCGGCAGCCGGCTGTCGGTCTTGCGGATTTGAACCGCCTGGAGTTTCATCGCCATGGGGTCGCCTTGGTGCCATCGGCGGACGAAGATGATCCGGCTGTCGTTTATATGGTGAAAGAAACACCCGGCCGGATCGGGGCTTTTTTTTGCACCTGCCGGGCTGTTGGGCCGGCCACCTGCAAGCATCTTAAAACGTTCTCAAAAATC
>JBFFHG010000191.1:0-6458 GCA_041557055.1 Desulfosarcinaceae bacterium | reverse complement strand
GTGCAGCTTGTAACAATCAGCACCGCGGCTGCAAATAACAATACTCTGGTCATGGTTGGCTCCATCTTTTAACCCGATCAATTTTCAGGTTTCAAATATGCTTAACGGACGGCGTTGCTTAAACCTGCGCAAAAAACAGCGGCTGACAAAAAATTGCCCGGGCGGTCTCAATTCCCGCACAGGTTCAAATGACATTGACGCCGGGTTAAAATTGCCGGTATTGGATCCCGGGCGGCAAATGTTCGATGTTCATTTCGGCGCAAGCCCCAAATTGCGACGCAGGGTCCGGCGGGCGCGCACCAGCAAAGACTCCACCGCACTGACCGAAAGGTCCATGATCTCTGCGATCCGGCTGTAGGGCTGCTGCTCGCTGTGGCGAAGCAAAAGGGCCGCCCGTTGATTGGCGGGAAGATTTTCCACAGCCCTTTCCAGGCGGTCCGTCTCGATGGCGCTCTGGAGCAGATCGAGGGGGGTCTGTTCAGCGATGATTTCCGGAAGTCGATCCATAAGTTCGGGACGCTTTTTGCGATGGTGATCAATACAGATATTTTTGGTGATTCTGAGCAGAAAAGTCCGCAAAGAGGCCTCGGGTCGATAGCGGCCTGAAGCGCGGTAGAGCCGCAGAAAGGTTTCCTGGGTCACATCCTCGGCCTCCTGGGCGTCACCCAGCAACCGGCGGGCAAACCCGTAGACGGCATCCTGGTGGCGAAGCATGAGTTCGCGGAAAGCCCGCTCATCGCCTTTGGAAACCAGAGCGACCAGATCTGAATCACCATGACGGCTGTGGCGTGGACGCAAGATCATCCGGGCGGCAATTTATCCTTGGCGTTTAGGTGTTTCAGCAGAAGCGAAAAAAACCGAGCCCCTTTTTCATTTCCCAGCAGGCTGCGCAATTCAAGCACATGGGCTTCAACGGCTTCATTTTTGAGTTTTTCCTGATGATCGGCCGCTTCAATCAGCGGATGCAATTGATCCTGGTCCACCGGTCCGGTTTCCGCAAGCAAACGGATGAGATTGATGTGGGCCTGTTTGACATCCCGATGATGCTTGTCAAACGCGATCCGGAATTGCTTTATGGTGTCCAGTGCGGCGCTTTCCTTTGCCTCGGGCAGCTTTAAATCCTGGACAATGTCGACGATTTCCAGCCAGGAGCGTTCGCGAAAAGGCTTTGAATGGTGGAGGGCCATCGTGATCGCCACGATCACAAATCCCATATTCAGAGCAACCGAAAACATGATGAAGATGCGTTTATGGAGAAGTTTCACGGCAAAATCCCCCTGCCGGCGTAAAGGGTCTGGTAGGGATTGGCCGAACCGTCAGACCCAAGCGTGGAAATGCTGGTGCCCAACATGGCGCCGCACAGCAAACCGGCCATGACGGCGCCGCAAACCGCCCCCCGCATGACCAGGTTCAAACTTTGCCACCACTCAGCCATGCCCGGCTTTTCAAAATTGGCCCGGAAAGCACGCAGGGTCTTTCGACAAAGCGCGGCCGGTGCATGAATCGCCGGCAAAGCGTCCAATGAAGCCGCGATCCGCTCAATTGCCCTGGCTTCGAGCCGGCAGGCCGGACATTGCTTCAGATGGTGGGCTATCCTGTCAGCCTCATGGTCCGGCAGCTCGCCATCCACCCATGCGTCAAGTTTTTTTATGATTTCAAAACATTGCATCTGATCCTCCCGGATAATCTTTGACAGGCCCGGAAAAATTCATTTTTTTTTCCCGCCGTACAACCCGCCAGGTGAGGGGAAAACTTCGATCTGTTACATGCTCTATTTGGTATAAACGCACAACCGGGGGATTACCTGCGAAATATTTTCAGGCAGCGGACAAGAACTTTGGGAGGGGTCACGGCCGTCCAGGCCCCGGGGGGGCATCCCGCAAAAGCGTAACCTGCTTGTCGGCCGCATAACGCCGCCTCAAGAAATGAACCAAGCCGCCCGCCGTCTCGGTGTCCAGCACCGGTTCCGCCCGACTTATAAATCCGGGCAGCGCCTCCGGTGTGACAATGACCATACCATCATACCCATGCAGGCCGCCATCACTTCCTTGCACCACCAGCACCGGCTTGGGCATATAGTCTGTGTTGAACCATTTTTTCAGAATGATATTGAGCAAATGACACTGTCGCCAGATATTGCCGGTCAATGTTTCCAGGGTGTGGTCACCGGCGAACAGCGTGTTCTTTACAATGTGCAACCCACCTTCCCGATGTACCTTGCCGATAACGAATATCCCGCCGGTGGTAATAACCAGGTGCTCCACCCGCAGCAACTCAAGAGTGACGTCGTTGAACACCACGCAACCATGGTCCAGCCGCGACAGGTTCTGCAACACAGCACGCTGGCGGGCAAAATTCCTTTGAAAAGCCGCCGGCCTGAAAATGCGTTGCACGGCCATGGGATTGAGACGCCAGTATACCACGAGCATCAACAGGCCCAGCCCGCCGCCCACGCTGACGGCCACGGCCGGGCCCGCATCGCCGCCGGTCCATTCCATCATCAGAAAAGCCACCAGCGCAGGTATGGTCAACAAGATGCCCAGGGAGACAAGTTCCTGGCGCAGCGGTTTTTGCATGGGGTGTCCGAACACGGTCGCCATTGTTCATTATCCTCCGCCGGCCTTGGACCGTCCCGCCGCAAGGGCGGGAACGGCTCTCAACCCATTCAACCAAACAGTGCAAAATGAAGCGCCTTTGTGCCTGTCAACCCACCGCCGGCTCTTGCCGGGTTTGGGATACGGCATCGTCCTGGGCATCGGCCCTGCGGGCCGCTTCAATCTCCCGCCGGATCTTTTCCGGAGAGTTGCCCGGGAACACCGGTTCTTCGGTCATGTAAGCATTTTCCCTTTTTCCGCCCAGGTAAACCAGCAGGCACAACAAAATGGCCGCGCCCAGACCCCAGGCCGCGCCGCGGGTGGCCAGGATTGCGCCTGAAATACCGGCAATGCCCAAGTCGTTGAACGAGCGGGACTTCAGTATGCCGACCCGCACGCTGACGTACCCCTGGATGAGCATGGTGGAGGCCAGGCCAACGCCCAGAATCGGCTTGACCGTGGAGGTGATGGGGGCCAGGAAATAGCCTGTCCAGGTGCCCAAGCGAAACGAACCCGAGCCGCTGTGGATGGATTCCATGGCCTTGGGGCCGTGCTTGTAGCGTTCGCAAATGACCACCTGCATGGCCGCCCACAACGGGCCGCACATGGAGATGTCCGGGCCGATGACGCTCATGATGGCGTTGCGCCCGCCGAAAATCAGGTGCGAACGGTTGGGGTTGTAGTTGATCTTCTCATCCGGGCGGTACTTCTGGGCATCTTCGATCAGCGCCTGGGTCTGAATCACGTCGCCGAATATCACGATATAGGCGCTGATCACCATCGGCAGGCTGGTGAGAAACATCTTTAACGGCGGCAAGGGGATGGCGCCGAACAGGGTGAACTGACTGAACAGGGTGCCGAAGTCCGGACGGGTGAAAATGGTGCCTTGGTATGCGGGCCAGGAGAGCTCGCCGGTGAGAGGCCCCACAAAAATGGCCAGCGCCAGGGCCGGCATCATGCCCAGGTTGGAAAGGTAATAAAGGACCTTGTTTTTGTATCGAATCTTCTTGAAGTGCTCGCTGAACAGCAGGTAAAAGGCCAGGCCCATGCAGATGATTACGGTCCAGGGAAAATTGTCGAAGCTTTTAAGGCCCTTGCCCGGCTTGAACACCAGCATGACCGCGGCGAAACCCGCCCCCATGAGGATGCCCGACTGCACGGCGTTGGGAATGAGCCGGATCACCTTGCGCGCCAAGCCGGTTGCGCCGATGAAGATGCAGAACAGGCCGAATGTCAACTCAAAAGAGATCAGCGCCTGCATACGCTCAACCCCCTGGGAAAAAGTCTCCACATAAGCAATCAACAAGGGTATGGCCGGAGTGACCCAACCGGGCACCACCGGGTCTCCGAAGGTGACATGGGCCAAATAGAGCGTGCCGTTGAGAACCACGATGGCCAGCGCCACCTCAAAGGACATGCCCAACTTGCCGGTCAATACCGGAATGATGGCCAGACAGACCGTGCACATCAACAGCCCCTGCAAATAGTCGGCAAACTCGAACCTGTAGTGAATAAATGGAAGGCGCATGGTAAAAGGCCCCATATGCACCCCCGGTTGTATGTCGCCGTATTTTCGTTTCAGGCTCATCAGTTGTCTCCCCCCATAGTAATGGCGAATTGTTATACCACCCACGAACCGGCCCCGCCGGCCGGTTTTATCAGGCAAAGAACTGCTTTGAATATCCTCCGTCATGTTCCTGCGACCGAAAGGCTGGCACCTCTTTTCGGAGATGGTCCGCAGAAACGGTTTGTTTTTCAATCAGGTTCGTTAATCGGTTCCTTTTGCGATGGCTGTCAGTTCGGTGACGAGGCGTTCCAGGTCCGATTCTCGAAAAATCCTATGAACCACCCGCCCGGCAAAAGGGGCCAGATCCACGCAGGCGCTTTCGCACCCGGCCACCACCAGCAGATGCCGGGCCCGTCGGTCTTCGCAGCAGACCAGCCGGGCCCGCCCTTTCAGGCGCAGCGAAAGGGTCCGGACCAACGCCACGCGTTCATAGGAGGGGTTGCAGCCGCCGCAGTATTTGACTCCCAACAGCAAATGTCTCAATCCTGCTGGATACCGGCCAGCCTTCTGGCCACCGTCTTCTTGCGCGCCATGTTCACCTGGCGGGCGATCATGATCCTCTGGGCTTGGGGCGAACCGGCGCCGTGCATGGACTCGGTGAGATAGCCCACCGCGGCCGTGCCCATTGTCAAGTTCTCAATCAGGCGCAGGATGCGCATGCGGTGCTCGGTGGGCACCTCAGCGTTTCCCCTGTAGTATTTTTGCAGCAAATGGCCCACTTCGGTTGAGCGCAGGTCCTCCTCGGAAGGCAGGGTGACCATCAGGCCGCCGGCAATGTCTTGAGCCAGCCTGGCGATTTCATAAGGGAAACGGGTTACGTTCTGCTTGCACACATTGGCCAGCAGGGTGTTGACCAGAAAAGTGCCGCTGGGTTCGCGGTGACCTTCACAGGCGCAGGCCACCGAGCCGCAGAACAGGGTCTCGTTGAGATGGTTCATCTCGATGACCTTGTCTTTGATGTGACTGGCCTTGGCCGCGCCGTTGTATTCGGCTACAATCTGGGCCGCGCCGATAAGAACGTCGCCCACACCCGCCTTGCAGGCATAGCTCTGGCGGTGATAGGAGGCAAAATGCTCCACCAGGCTGCCGGAAAATTCAAACTCCCTGAACATGAAGACCCGTTCCCAGGGCACGAATACGTCTTCAAAAACCACCAACGACTCATGACCGCCGTAGAGGCTGTTGCCCCGGTCAATGGTGCCGTTTTCCGTTTTGCGCCTATCGCAACTCTGGCGCCCCATGATGTAGGTGATGCCCTGGGCGTCCGCCGGCAGAGCGAAACTGATGGCGTAATCGGCGTCCTCTGCGCGCATGCTGATGGTCGGCATGACGATGATTTCGTGGGAGTTGACCGCGCCGGTCTGGTGGGCCTTGGCCCCGCGCACCACGATACCGTCGCCCCTCTCCTCGACCACGCGCATGAA
Source organism: Desulfosarcinaceae bacterium (assembly GCA_041557055.1). GTDB lineage: Bacteria > Desulfobacterota > Desulfobacteria > Desulfobacterales > Desulfosarcinaceae > JARRKU01. The sequence goes on along the minus strand of JBFFHG010000191.1, from coordinate 873 downwards.
CATATCCGGATCGGGCTGTTTGTGGGGCGGCAGACTGCGGTCGCCCTTGGGATCGGTCATGGCCCCGTCGCAGGTCAGGTCGTTTTCCTGTACATAGGCCAGGTACTTGAGGAAACGTTTGTTGTAATCGGTGGCGTGCTTCTGATCTATGTCATAAGTGACAATGGACAGGGCGTTCAAGGCGTCCATGCCCACGCAGCGCTGGAAGCAGCAGCCGGTCAGCGAACCCAACAGGCGGCCCATCTTGCTCTTTTTGATCAAGTCGCCGGTGCTCTGGTGGATGTGGGTGAAACGGTTGATCTTTTTTCCGCTGATATGCGAGGTCGCGGTGATCAGGTCCTCATGTTCCGGCCGATGGGCCAGCTCATAGGTCAATTTCACCGCGTTCATGGAAGGCCGGATAATGGGGTCATCAACCACATTTGCGATCTTCCTGCCAAACATATAAACATTGAGATTCAGCTTGCGCAGACTCTCTTCGTACTGCTCGCCTGTCATCATTGGCATCTGTCGATCCTCCTATTCAGGATTGTTAACGTATGGCGCACGATTCGTCGCTATTGCCCGATTGGGCAGGCCGTTGGGCAAAACAAAAAACGCTTGGGCAGTAGCAGCAGCAACAAAAGTGCCACCTTGTGCAAAAGGCCTGTGCACATCCAACCAAAGAGGGGGGTCCCACGAACCGCTTCAATTCTAACAGATTGATATTGAATGAAAAGATAAAACAATTCGCAAATAACAGGGGGGCGGTTTTCAACCGCAAAAAATACTCATGGCCAGGGACTTTGGCGGCGACAAAAACACAACCGATGCATTTATGCATCTGAATCGCCACCATTATTTTGATAATATTTTGATTATAAAAGAGAATAG
>JBFFHG010000190.1:0-6468 GCA_041557055.1 Desulfosarcinaceae bacterium | reverse complement strand
GATATCCTTGTGGATCGATAGAAAAGACTTTACATTGGGATTGATTTGCCGGGGCAGCACGGGGATTGCGTCGCGATAGATCAGCGAAGCGGCCACCAGAGAGGCCAGGGCATCGAAATCCGTATTCTTATGGGTGGTGATGATCTGTCTCATTTCAGGGCATCAAAGCAGGCCATGGGGAGTTTCAACGGTTTGTCCTTGAAAATATACCGGCAAAAAGTCTGTCTATAGTTATCAAGCATACCCCAACCAATGCAATAGTTATCGACCAAAGGCTTAAAAACTTTACCGGCACTTGACCATCTTCATGGCGTTTTCTATAGTGTGCCGAAACACCATCACCGCCATCCGAGGATGACATGCAAAAACACAGTTGCACCGGCTTGCGCCGTATATGGAATGCTGCCGGCTATTCGATCCGGGGGCTCAGGGCCGCCTGGGTCAATGAGGCGGCCTTCCGCCAGGAAGTTTTGCTGGTCTTGCTGCTGGCGCCGGCCGCCTGCTGGCTGGGCACCACTGCAACCCAGCGCGCCCTTTTGATCTTGTCACTTTTGCTCATCCTGATCGCGGAATTGCTCAATTCCGCCATTGAGGCGGTTGTAGACCGTATCGGGCCCGAGAGACACGACCTTTCCGGCCGGGCCAAGAACATGGGGTCGGCTGCGGTGATGGTGAGCCTGATAGCCGTTGCAGGCGTATGGGCAGTGGTGGCGTGGGAAAGATGGCATCTGTAAACCCTGACGTTGCAGAAAAATGCCAAAAGCAGATAATAATAGCGCCGTTGCCCTGAAAACAGATTGAATCATTGTGCGCAACGCATCTTTTATTTGATATTTCGAGGCTGGTATTAATCGCCGCCTTATACGCAGCCGAAAGCATAGATACAATATGGCCCCTCAATTGCGAATCCTTTTCTTGGAACCGTTCTATGGCGGATCTCACCGGGATGTGGCCGACGGCCTGGCGGCCCACAGCCGCCATCGCATCGACTTGATCACTTTGCCGGACCGTTTTTGGAAATGGCGGTTGCGCGGAGCGGCCCTTTACCTGGCCGACAGGATCCAATCCCCCCAATGCTATGACGCACTGCTGGTCTCCAGCCTGATGAGCCTGGCCGATCTCAAGGCCATGTGGGGGCCGCTGTGCCCGCCGGCCCTGGTTTACTTTCATGAAAACCAGTTCAGCTACCCGCTGGCGCCGGGTGAGGCCATGGATTATCAGTTCGGATTCACCAACATCTCCACGGCCCTTGCGGCTGAACGCATCTTATTCAATTCTGATTACCATCGGCGCGCTTTTTTTGAAGCCCTGCCGGGTTTTCTGGACATGATGCCCGATTGCCGGCCGAACTGGATCAAAAAGGCGATTGAAGAGAAGGCCCGGGTCGCCTGCCCCGGCTGCCACTTTATCCCCGGAACCTTGACGCCGCCTGAAAAAAAACCCCGCCCGCCATTGATTATCTGGAACCACCGATGGGAGCACGACAAAAACCCGGAGGACTTTTTCAAGGCATTGAACGGCATGCAAAAACGCGCCATCGATTTCAAAGTGGCCCTGCTGGGCGAAGCATATCCGCGCAAACCAAAGGTCTTTGAAGAGGCGCCCCGAGTTCTGGGCGATCATATGGTTCACTTCGGCCACGTCCCTTCAAGGATGGAATACTACAAATGGCTGGGCCGGGGGGCGATAATCATCAGCACGGCCCGGCAGGAGAACTTCGGCATCGCCGCGGTGGAGGCCATGGCGCATGGTTGCCTGCCCCTTCTGCCCAATCGGCTCTCCTATCCGGAAATTCTTCCCCGGCCCCTTCACTCTGATTTTCTATACAGCGATCAAGCGGAGTTGGAAGGCAAACTGGCATATTTGCTGACCCATCAGGACGAATTCGAACCCCAGCGCCGGAGCCTGGCCGCAGCCATGGGGCGCCATGCATGGGTGAATGCCATCGAAACCTTTGATCGGGAACTGGACCGGCTTGGCGCCTTGCACAAGCAAGTTCAATGTTCCGGGTTCAAACTTGATGGTTGAAATACGTGCCATAGAGATATATGAAATATAATATTTTCATTTCTTAACGTTGAACCTTCAACCGGGAACTATTGATCATGCTCAAATATACCGCTGTTTCATTGGAAAAAAACACCGTCGACATGCTGGCCGTGCCGGTTTGTGAAGACGCCCCCATTCATGAAGACCCGCTTGTATTGAAATTAATCAGCGCGGCAACGGGCATTGAAGAGTTCTGCGCAGAGAGCAAGCAAAGGATTATTCTGTACCAACCGGCCGGCACCAAGGTGCGGCGCTGCGTCTGCATGGGCATCGGGCCGCGGAAAAAAATTTGCGCCGAAACCCTGCGCAGCTTTGCCGGGCGGGCTGTCAAGGCCGCCATTGAAGCCAAGCGCGAGAGCCTGGTCATTGCCGTTCCCCTGACCCAATCCGCGGGAATACCGCCGCTAATCGCGATTCAGGCTATTATGGAGGGGGCTTTGCTGGCCAACCACATCTTCGACAAATACAAGGAAAAAGCCAAGGACAAACCGCTGAAGGAGATCGCCCTGCGGGTCGCGGATATTTCAAAAAGCCTGCGAGGTATCCTCCCCGCCATGGAGGCGATCTGCCAGGGCACCTTGCAGGCCCGTGAATGGATCAACACGCCCTCCAATGACAAGGTGCCGGCGAAGTTGGCTGAAATGGTGTCCGGCGCCGCCCAAAAGAGCGGCTTGAAAATCAGCACCCTTAACGAGGCTCAGTTGAAGCAGAAAAAATTCGGCGCCTTGCTGGCCGTGGCCGCCGGCAGCAGCCATCCGCCCCGCCTGGTGGAGATGTGCTACGCACCCAAAGGCGCCCAAAAGACCCTTGTGCTGGTGGGCAAGGGGGTCACCTTTGACACCGGAGGCATCAGTCTGAAGCCCTCATCGGGCATGGACGCCATGAAAGGCGACATGTCCGGCGCCGCCGCAGTGGCGGCCACCCTCATTGCCGTGTCCCGGATCAAGCCCAAGCATCGCATTGTGGGCATCATGCCCCTGGTGGAAAACATGCCCTCGGGCAGCGCCACCCGCCCCGGCGACATCGTCACCAGCCTGGCCGGCAAAACCGTTGAGATCGGCAACACCGATGCCGAGGGCCGGCTGATCCTCATCGATGCCATGGCCTATGCCGTCAAGAAGTACAAGCCGGATGTCATGATCGATCTGGCGACCCTCACCGGCGCCTGCGTGGTGGCCCTGGGCGAAAAGATGGCCGGCGTCTTCTCCAGGGACGACGATCTGGCCCGGGCCATTGTGGCCTCTGGTGAGGCCGTGCACGAGCGCTGTTGGGCCATGCCCATGCCGGAAGATTACAAGGAGTTGCTCAAGAGCGATTATGCCGACATCAACAACATGTCCAGCACGCGCTACGGCGGGGCCATAACAGCCGCCCTGTTCCTCTCCGAATTCGTGGGCGATACGCGCTGGGCCCACATCGACATCGCCGGACCCGCCTTTGTCAAAAAAGGCAGCGACTACTGCGGTCCCGGAGGGTCCGGCTTCGGCGTAAGGCTGTTGTGCAATTTGATCGAAAATCTTTTTTGAAAAGGCAAAAGCATCAGCCTCTATGGCTTCGCGCCCGGTCCCACCATACCCGCCAGGGATCGGGCCATGGTGTCCAGGAATGATTCGTCCGGAAGGGTGATGGTCATATTCAATCGGCCGTCTTCTGTTCTTTGCATGCACTCGCCCAACTTTGCTTTGAACGCCCCGGCCATTTGATCCAGGCCGTCGTCGGCCGCCTGATCCGCAAATATCTCGCCGATAAAGGCAAACGCCGCGCCCACCAGTTGCCCGCCGGCCGCCGCCACCTTCTCCTTTTTGGCCAGAACGGCGGCCGTCTTCTCAGCTTCGGCCCTCATGCTCTCATCCTCGGCCGCTTCGGGCCGGGCCCCCAGCAGAACCTCCATGCGGCGTTTGAGCTCTTCCATGCCCGTGGCCATGTCCACCTGGCTGGTATCGGTCTCCGGATCCAGAACCGCCAGGGAGAGTTCGTGCTTGGCCGACAGGGTGGCCAGCAGGTTCTCTTCCAGGGTGTCGGTGGTGACCAGTAAAAAAACCTGCACCGGTTGCTTCTGGCCCATGCGATGGGCCCTGGAGATGCGCTGCTCCAGCATGGCCGGATTCCAGGGCAGATCCACATTGATCACGGTATTGGCAGCCTGCAGGTTAAGGCCCGTGGCGCCGGCATTGGTGGTGATAAAAAGCATGCAATCCGGATCGTTCTGAAACCGGTGGATCAACTCCTGGCGCTTTTTCTGGGGCACCGAACCATCCAGACGCACATAATTCATCTTGCGGGTTTGGAGCAGGGGTTCGATCATATTGAGCATGGTGGTCCATTCGGAAAAAAGAACGATCTTACGATCCGCTTCAGCCCGGAGCTGATCCAGCAGGCGACCCAACGCATCCAGTTTGCTGGAGTGGCCCGGTGCCTGCTTGTCCACCAGAAAGGTGCTGTCGGCGCACATGCGGCACATCAGCAGGGCCTTTTGCAGTCTCAGCAGGTCCATCTCCGACAAATATCTTTTATTGATAATGGTCTGAACGATATTGCGGTGCCCCTTTTGCATCTCCAACTGTTCGTCGGTGGGAGGAATGCGGATCACTTCCGTGGTGCGCGGCGGCAGCTCGTCGAGCACCATGCTTCGGGTGCGGCGCAACAGAATCGGGCTCAGGGTTGCGCGAAGCTGATCCAGATTTTTATACCCCAACAGCTTGCCTTTTTCATCCACCACCCGGTGGCGGTTGAAAAACCGGAAAGCCGGCCCCAGGCGCCGGTCGTCGATAAACTCCACCACGGAGTAGAGTTCATCCAGGCGGTTCTCCAGCGGGGTGCCGGAAAGCACCAGGGCAAAAGGCGACTTGAGAGCCTTGATGACCCGGCTGGTTTTGGCTTCCCAGTTCTTGATGCGCTGGCCTTCATCCAGGATGATCAGGTCCCACGCCACCCCCTCGATTGCCACAACATCCCGCAGCACCTGTTCATAGTTGCAGACCGTAAAAAATTGATCCCCCGCATATTGGGCCGGCCGCTCGTTGTAACTGCCCAGCACCAGGCGGCAACTGCGTTCACTGAACCGCTTGATCTCGATGCGCCACTGGGACTTCAGGGAGGTCGGACAGATGATCAGCACTTTGGAAACAGCGGCATGGCGCGCCAGCAATTCAGCCGTGCCGATCCCCTGAATGGTCTTGCCCAGCCCCATGTCATCGGCCAGAACGGCCCGGCCGGCCCCGGCCGCAAAGGCGACGCCATCCAGTTGGTAGGGTCGCAGTTCGGCCTTGAGCAGCGTGCCGCGCAAAGGATGCAACGCCGGGTTCTTGCGGATCTCGGCCGTGACTGCGGTCATGCGCTTTTGAAACAGCAGTTGCTGCAAGTACTCTTCGGCATCCGGATAGATGGTCACCGGTGCGCCCAGGCGTTCCGCTTTTCCGATGCGCTGCAGCAAATCTTTGGGGTCCTGAATCACCTTGCCCTTTAATGGCGCCAGTAGGGATTTGACGGACTTTTTTAATTTATCGGGAAGCAGCAAACGCAATTCCAAGCGGCGGCCGTATTGAAGATAGACGCAAATCTGATCCACCACGGCCGGGGTGTTTTGCACGGCTTTGGAAAATTTGGCGCGGCCCCGCGCCAGGGCATAAAGGATATGCTTGCAGGTGCCCAGGGTGTTTTTCCGAAAGTCGGGGCAAGTGCAATAGGATTCGCCCGGTTGCCAGCCGCGCAGGGCCAGGCGGTAGCTTTTGCCGGAGAGCGGGTTGGTGATCACATAATCGGTCCACAACTGCTGCGGATTCATCGACTTGAGACGCATCTTCTCCTCACGGGCCCGCTGCCGCCGATCGGCAACAGCCTGTTCAATGAGCGCCTCTTCGCTCAAACTTTCGACAGGCTTGCGCTCCGGCGGCGGCGCTGACAAGCCCAGGGAGAGCTTCTCCTCCAGAATCAGGGACAGGGCCGCGCCCTGGTGCACGCAGGCCCCATTACAGAGACTGCAGCGCAAATTGAAACGCTGCCGCTTGTCGTTGCTCAAGAAAATCTCCACAACGGCATTTCCCAATGTCAGACGGAACCGGTGATCATCCAGGACAACCTGTTCATACAGGTCGATATCGAACTTACCGCCTTCCATGATCAGCGCCTGGCCCCGGGGGCCCAGCAGCTTACCGGCTTGCAGAAAGGATAGATGGGAGAGTTTATCCCGCAACGTTCTCATGCAGCGCCTCCTGTGTTCGGTGAAAATTTATTTTACCGTATATAACGCGACCTGCTTTTCTTTTCAACTCGACCGGCCTTTTTGATGCAGCGGCGGGCTTTATGTGCGGCTGGTCCCCTTTCAAAGAGAATTTGTGCCCAAGCCGGAGCATCGAAACGCGGAGTCCAATGAATCTCGGACCCTTTTTAAAAGGTATACCCGATGGAGAAATGAAACTG
>JBFFHG010000189.1:0-6476 GCA_041557055.1 Desulfosarcinaceae bacterium | reverse complement strand
TGATCCGGTGTGGGAGGAAAAATTGAAAACCAAACGAATCGACCATTTTTTCAGGCGCGCCGAATAAGGAAATCCATGAACCAGCGCCTAAACATCGCCCTTGTCACCGCCGCCGACCCCAAAGACCGGCGCTCCTGGTCGGGCTCGATCTTCTTCATGGGCCAGGCCCTGCAACGGCATGTGGGCGCGGTGGATTATCTGGGCCCCATGTTGATTCCATTTCAACGGTTGAAAACAAAATGGGCCCACTGGACCCACCGTTTGCTCGGCAGACGCTATTATCCGACCCGCACGCCGGGGGCAGCCGCCTTTTACGCTCGTAAAATTCAACAACAGCTCGCAAAAAACCACCACGATCTGATCATCGCACCGGCTGCCAGTGTTGAGATTGCATGCCTCCAAACCGCCCTGCCGATCGTCTATATCTCCGATGTCACCTTCACCCTCATGCAGGATCTCTATCCCATTTTTTCGCAGTTGCGTCCCAAGGCCGCCGCCGCCGAAGCCTTTTTTGAAAAAGCGGCCACAGCCAAGGCCGGTCTGCTGCTCTACGCCTCCGAATGGGCCGCCCGGTCGGCTGAGCAGGACTACGGTGTTGCAGCCGGCAAAATCCGGGTGATCCCCTTCGGCGCCAATATCGACCGCACCCCCGCACGGGACAGCGTGGTGGGCAAAACCCCGGGCGCGCCGGTGCAGATCCTCTTTCTGGCCAAGGAGTGGGAGCGCAAGGGTGGCCCGATTGCATTCGATACCTTGCTGGCGCTGCTGGAAATGGGCATCGACACCCGCCTGACCGTCTGCGGGGTTGTGCCGCCATCGTCTTTTCTGCATCCCAATATGAAGGTGATCGCCTATCTGGATAAAAACGTCGCCCGGGACCGGGCGCGCTTCGAACAAACGCTGCAGCAGGCCCACCTGCTTTTGCTGCCCACGCGGGCCGAGTGCTACGGCATGGTCTTTTGTGAAGCCAATGCTTACGGCCTGCCGGTTTTTGCCCCGTCCGTGGGCGGCATTGGGACCATCGTCAAGGCGGGCCGTAACGGTTATCTCCTGCCGCCGGATGCCGACGGTCGGGCCTACGCCCGGGCCATTGCCCAAAATGCGCTGGACCCGGCCCGTTATGCCATTTTGAACCAGGGCGCCCGGCAACGCTACGAGCAGGTGCTCAACTGGGACGTATGGGGCCGCCAGGTGCGCCAAACCATTCAAGAGGTGCTGGAGCTGTAATCCGACCCGGCAGCCGAAGAACGGATATATGTGATTATGACAGAAAAAGACGACATCGCCCGAATCGTTTCCAGAAACTCTCTCTATTCAGCGCTGTATAATTTCTGGTACCTTGGCAGCCGCCTGCTGCTCACGCCGCTGATTCTGTCCTTTGTGGGCATCGATCAATACGGTTTGTGGTCCTACTGCTTCGTGGTGCTCAGCTATCTGTCCCTGACAGCCTTCGGCTTCAACAGCACCTATATCCGTTATGCGGCCGATTACCGTTCACGCAATGAAAACGAGAAGCTCAACGAACTGCTCTCCACGGGTCTGCTGACCATGCTGGCACTCTCCATCGCCGTTTTCCCGCTGTTTGTCCTGCTGATCCCCAGGTTGCTGGTGCTGCTCGGCATCGATGCCGGGCTGCATGCCACGGCGCGCGGACTGCTCCTCGGCACGGCGGCCATATTCTTTCTGAACTTTTGTCTGGCCGGGTATCAAAACATTTTGGAGGGTGAGCAGCGCATCGCCCTGGTGCGCAAAATTCACTTTGCGGCCTCGGTGGTGGAGATCATCTTGATCATTGTTTTGTTCTACGCCGGATGGGGCGTCTTTGCCCTGTTATGGGCCTATGCGGCCCGGTTTGCCTTGGTGATCGCGTGCTGCGTCTTCTTCGCCTACCGGGTATTTCCCTTTTTGAAGCTGCGCATCAGCCTGTTCCGCAAAGCGTCACTCAAACAGTTCCTCGGCTTCGGCAACCAGATGAACCTGCTCGGTTTGCTCTCCCTGGTGATCAACTCCGCAGACCGTATCTGGATTGCGCGCCTGTTGAATTTGGAGGCCGTGGGCATCTACGAAGTGGGCCGCAAACTGCCCAACATCGGTCTGATGCTCCCCTCTTCCATGGCCGGCACGCTCATGCCGGCCGCCTCCCATCTGACCGGCAGCGCCCAGAATGAGCGCCTGCGCCACGTTTACCTCTCCTCCACGCGCTACCTGATGCTGCTGTCCACGCTGCCCTATGTCATGTTGGTGTTCTTTGCCCGCCAGATCATCGAGGTATGGGTGGGACCGGGATTCGAGCAGGCCCATACGGTCATGCAGTTGCTCGCCCTGGGAACCTTTGTCAACCTTTTGACCGGTATCGGCACAGCCTGTGTCCGCGGCATGGGCAAACCCGGATATGAGATCGAGTACATGGCAATTTCAGTGGCCCTGATTCTGGGGCTGCTGCCGGTGGCGCTGCCCCGCATGGGACTGACCGGGGCGGCCTGGGCTTACTGTATCGGCCAGGTCATCGGATCGCTCTATTTTTTGTGGCGCACCCGGGCGCTTTTCAGCGTCTCAGGTATTGAATTCGCCCGCAAGGTCTTGCCGCCGGTGGCGGCGATCTTTCTATGCGTGCTGCCGGCCCTGGCCTTGTGCCGGTGGGTGTGGCCCACGCCCATGACGTCACGGTGGACGGGGCTGTGCTGGCTGATCCTGATCGGGACGGCCTACTTGGTGACGGTGGTTTTGATCTTGTTGACGTGCAAACGGCGGCTCTTGTCCGCAGATGAAATCCGGTGGCTGTCGGTCCTGCCGCTGCCCAGAGCGCTGCGGCCTGCCTGGTCGCGGCTGTGGGGGGTGTAATGAAGCACGGACTGATGACACTGCTGGGGATTCCGATCACCCTGTTTTTTCGCTTTGGACGGCCGCTTCAGTCGGCCTGGCAGCGGATTTATTACACCGCCAGACTCAAAGCCCATATCCGGGCGATGGATTTCACGGTGCAGTGCGACGGGCGCGTGCATGTGACCGGCAAGGGCAACGTCTATCTTGGCAAACGCTGCCGCCTGGGAATGGATGTTGAGTTGCAGGCCAACGACAGCGGTGCGATTCGGCTGGGCGACGACGTCCGCATCAACCGGGGTTGCACCCTGACGGCCTATGCACAGATCATCGTCGGCGATTTAACGATCATCGGCGAATTTGTCTCCATACGGGATGCCAATCACGGCATGCGGCCCGACACGCCCATGCGTTTCCAGCCCCACACCGCCAAAACCATCGAAATCGGATCGGATGTATGGATCGGCCGGGGCGCATGCATCCTGCCCGGCGTAACCATCGGACAGGGCGCGGTGATCGGCGCCAACAGCGTGGTCACCAATAATATCCCCCCGTTTGTCATCGCGGCCGGGGTACCGGCCAAAATTATCAAGACTCGAAAATAGAAAAGGTCCTGGAGAGATAAAAAATGAGAAACCAGCCCAAATCGGACGACCGCAATCGCATCGGCCCCAGAATCGCCTATTTGGCGCCCGAAATACCCGCCCGGTCAGCCACTTTTGTCTACAACGAAATTCTGGCGCTGGAAGATCAAGGTGTGACGGTGGTGCCCGTCTCGGTTCATGCGCCGGCCGATCCGGCTGAAGAGGACCATGTCTTGCCGCTGGCCCAAAGGACCGCCTGTTTGTATGGCCGCTCGCGCCGGCAACTGATCGGCGCCCATATCGCCTTGCTGACCGCCGCTCCGTGGCGCTATGCCAAAACCCTGGCCACGGCCCTGGCCGACGTCCTCCACGTGGGGCCCTTCAACCGGACCGGGATGGGGTTGCTTTACCGTTTTGGGGTAAGCGCCTGTTTGGCCGTGCTTTTAAAACGCGAAGGCTGCAGCCATCTGCATGTTCATTTTGCCCACATCCCCACGGATTTGGCCATGTATGCGGCCCTTCTGACAGGCGTTCCGTTCAGCTTCACGGCTCACGCCAACGACCTGTTCGAACGCGCCTGGCTGCTTAAACAAAAAGTCCGGCGCGCCATGTTCGCCATTACGATCTCCGAATACAACCGGCGGTTTTTATACGATTGCGGCGCTGATGTCCGCAAGGTGCATGTTGTCCATTGCGGTGTTCCGTCAGCGACTTTTGCCACGCGCCCTTTCCGAAAGATGCGCGCCCCCGTGCGCATAGGGACCATCGGTAGAATGGTTGAAAAAAAAGGATTCGACGATTTGATCTCCACCTGCCGAATCCTCAAGGATCGAGGATTCCAATTCCGGCTTGATCTGGCGGGCGACGGCCCGCTCAGAGACCGCCTGATGAAACAGGCCGCCGCCCTGGATCTCGGCGGTTGGATTGATTTCAAAGGCGCCATGGCTCACCAGGCGGTGCCGGCGTGGATGCAAAACCTGGATCTGTTTGTGTTGCCCTGCAAAAAAGATCGCCACGGCGATATGGACGGCATCCCCGTGGTGTTGATGGAGGCCATGTTGACCGGCGTGCCGGTGGTTTCCACCCATATTTCGGGTATTTCCGAACTGGTGCAGGACGGCTACACCGGCTGTTTGGCGTCCCCGAATCAGCCGACCGTCCTGGCCGAAGCAATATTGCGCATCTGCCGGGACGACGCCCTGGCCGAGCGATTATGCCGCCAGGCGGCCGAGCGGGTGCGCGCCCAATTCGATCTGGCCGATAATACAAATCGGCTGCTGACCCTATTCAAGGAGAAAAACCATGCCATATCCGGGCAGACGTTATGTGATTATATCACCGGTGCGTGATGAAGAAAAATACCTGCCGGGCACCATAGAGAGCATGGTCGCCCAGACCGTACCGGCGGCTGAATATGTGCTGGTCGACGACGGGTCCACCGACGGCACGGCCGAAATTATCCGGCGGGCGGTCGGAAAGCATCCGTGGATTCATTACGTGAAACGGCCGGACCGCGGCGAACGCAAGGTCGGGCCGGGCGTAATCGAGGCGTTTTATGACGGGTTTAAAGAACTTCGGACCACCGACTATGACTATATTGGTAAAATGGACGGCGATCTGAGCTTCGGGCCGCGCTATTTTGAAACTCTTTTCGAAAAATTCGAACAGGACCCCTACCTGGGGGCCGCCAGCGGCAAGCTTTTCCTGGCGCTGGACAACGGCCGCCTGGTCGAGGAGCGCCACGCCGATGAGATGGTGGTCGGCGGCATGCAGTTTTATCGCCGACAGTGTTACGAGCAGATCAGCGGGTTTGTCCGCCAGGTGATGTGGGATGGCATCGCCTATCACCGCAGCCGCATGGCCGGCTGGCGCACAGTCAGTTTCCACGATCCCCAATTGCAGATTTTCGATCACCGCCTGATGGGATCTTCGTACAAAAGCGTTTACCACGGCCGCGTCCGCTGGGGGTGGGGCCAGTATTTCATGGGAACCCATCCCTTGTACATCCTGGCCGTCGGACTCTACCGCGCGCGCGAGCGGCCCTTCATCGTCGGGGGACTGCTGATCGTGCTGGGCTACCTCAAAGGCTGGTTGACCCGCAGCCCGCGATATGAATACCCGGGATTTCGCCGCTCTTTGCGCGCCTGGCAGTTCGAACGGCTGAAACTGGGCCGGCGCCTGGAACGGATTCCACCGCCGGTCCAGGGGAAGCAAAACAGCCTGTCGCCATGAACCACCGGCGGAAGAGAGCAAACCAGGGTCATGCGCACCATCGAACCGATAAAACATATGCCTGAAACCGGCGGAGAAGAGCCGGGACCGGATTGGGCGACATGGTTGCACCTGGTCCTGCCTTTCAGGCTCTTCAACGAACGGCTGCGGGTCGATGTGACCGTATCCGGACACGCCAACGGCCGACAGGGGCCCACAGCTCGGCAACTTCGCCTGGCGCGCGCGGCGCTTTACGGCATCCTGGGCCTGCTGCTGTTCCTGGGGCTAAGCGGCGGCGCCTTTCTTTTCTATATGGTGAAAAGCGCCCTGGGAATCGATCTGTTCAAAAACTTTCATCTGTTTTGACAAACCCGGGTCAACGCGACCCGTGAGGAGCACCAGACACTTGGAAACAACACCCATTTCGTCCATACCCGGCATTCAGGACACGGCCTTGTGTGACCTGTCCATCGTGATTGTCTCGTACAACACCCGCGATCTGACCCGCAGGTGCCTGGAGCGGGTGGCGCAGCATACCGGGGACCTGCATTGCGAAGTCTTTGTAGTGGACAATGCCTCTGCGGACGGGTCGGCGCAAATGGTTGCCGAGCAGTTCCCCGGGGTGCGGCTCATCCGCCTGGCCGAAAACCGTGGCTTTGCCGGCGGCAACAACCCGGCCCTGCGGCAGGCCGGCGGCCGCTATCTCCTGCTGCTCAATTCTGATGCGTTTCTGGGGCCGGAGGTGGTGGGCGACACCCTGGCCTACATGGAGCGGCACCCAGGCATCGGCATATTGGGCTGCAAGCTGACCGACCCGGACGGCAGCCTGCAGCCCTCTGCGCGCAGGCTGCCCGGACCGCT
>JBFFHG010000188.1:0-6477 GCA_041557055.1 Desulfosarcinaceae bacterium | reverse complement strand
TTGACCTTATGGCTGCCCACAATGGCCAAATGGGCCATACGCACCTGTTTGACAGGCCCCTCGCCAATAAGGGAGACCCTGGCGAACAAATCCACGTTCTCTCCCTGGCGGCGGCGCAGAACCTCCATAAAACGATGGTTGATCTCAAAAATGATCTCCAAATGGCGCGGCAGTAACCGCCCCAGAAGATCCACGGACCAGGTTTCCAGAGCCTCCGGCAATACGGTATGGTTGGTATAGGCAAATGTTTTTTCACAAATGGCCCAGGCCGCCTCCCATTCCAAACCTTTTTCGTCCATAAGCAGACGCATCAATTCGGGAACGGCAATTGCCGGATGGGTGTCGTTGAGCTGAATGGCCACGAAATTGGGTAACTCGGCCCAGTCGCGATTCAATTTCTTGTAACGCCGCAAAATATCGTTGAGGGTGGCGGCCACGAAAAAATACTGCTGCTTGAGCCGCAACTCCCTGCCGGCCATGGCTTCATCGCTGGGATAGAGCACCTTTGAGATATTTTCGCTCATCACTTTAGCTTCCACCGCGCCAATGTAGTCGCCAAGGTTGAAGTCGGCCAGATCAAATTCACGACTCGACTTGGAGGCCCACAACCGCATGTTGGTGACATACTCGTCACCGTAACCCGGCACGAGGATATCGCAAGCCATGGCCATGACCATCTCACCATCGACCCAGCGGTGACGGATACGTCCCTCGCTGTCACTGTAAGTCTCGCTGCGGCCGAAAAAACGAATGGGCAGCATATAATTGCGACGTTGAATCTCCCAGGGATTGCCCCGCCGCCGCCAGTTGTCGCTTTGCTCGCGCTGGTAACCGTCTTCCAGAACCTGGTGGAAGATACCGTAATCATAGAGAATACCATAACCATAACCCGGAAGATTACGGCACGCCATGGAGTCCATGTAGCAGGATGCCAGGCGTCCCAATCCGCCGTTGCCTAAACCGGCATCCCACTCCTCTTCCTCCAGTTCGTCCAGATCAAACCCCATGGCCGCTAAGGCCTGACGGGCCTCGTCCTCCATCTGCAGGCTGATCAAATAGTTTTTGAGAAACCGGCCCGGTAAAAACTCCAGGGACAAAAAATAGACCCGCTTGGAAAGCGTTTCGTAAAGGACCCGCTGGGTCTTGATCCACCGGGCGATGAGCCGGTCGCGGACGGCAAAGGCCAACCCCGCGTAACAGGCATACCTGCTGGGTTTGCCCGGATCATTGCCCAAGGTAAAACAGATGTGGCGGCGAATCTGGTCGATCAGCGTATCCCCGGATTCGGACGGCATCATACCGGCAATGCTTTGCATGGGAAATCACCTCCATCGGGTTTTAAATGTTAAAATGACAAGTTATCAAGCCCTTGGCGTTGTAATTCTCAATGAAGGGCTTGCGCGCAATCCGGATCATGCCTTTTTCTGAAACAAGAACAGCTCATAGGAACACGATTGCAGGTAGTAATCCGGCTTGATCTGATTCAATCGATAGAGACTGTGATCATATTGGGATTTGAGTTTCTTTTTGAAAAAGAGGTTGAACAACTTGAGCAGATAGGGCCTTTTCTGAATGGTGGAGGAGGCCTTGATGCTGGTGAAAACCACATCCGAAATGGGAAGAACGTAATCGAAAATCAATGCATTGCAAAAACGGATGGTCGGCAAAGTATTGGCTGTAATGTCCCTGTGATAGACCACGTCCAGGCCGGGATGATCCGTGAAGGTTTTTTCAAATTCGTCGCGATTATGAAAATTCTTGCTAAAGAGATCCTTTTTGTCTCGCTTCTTTGCAAAAAAATCACTGATTAAAATATACCCTCCGGGATTCAGCAACGAAGCCGCTTTTGCAAGGGTGGCGCGCATATCCCGAATGTATCCGAAACTCTCCATGAAGAGGACCAAATCAAAGTTATCCCGGGTATCCGCATAATCCTCAAACTTGCTCAAAACCACATTTTCGCGGCCGACCTTCCCGCTGATCTTTTCGCCCAACACAAGATCCGGCACCATGCCTCTGACCCGCATCCCCTTTTCGGAAAGCCTTTTGAGCATCTCGCCGGTCCCGCAACCCACATCCAAAACCGTTCGAACCTCATCCGGAATCGTGTTCATACAAAGCTTCAGGTAATTTTCCTGAGCTTCCCTGAGGTTGCGGTTGCTGATAAAGTCCTCTTCCGGATCTTCGCAATACCCCAAATGAAGATGCTCCGATTTGGACATCAATAAAAAAATCTGAAGCCAGTAGTCTGTTTTTCTATCCATGATGCTTCCTTTTCGTTCCGTCGTTACCCCATTCTCCCGATCAGCAAAACCGTGCAAATTCATTGCGGTGGCGCCTGAGAGTGGTTTCAAAACCAGAAACATCATACTTTTCATATAATTACAATTATTTTCCGGCCTTGTGCATCAATGGGCAGATCTATTTTCCACAGGCTTTCATTTGAACCCACAGGTTGGCCGCCGCCCACAACAGGGCCGTCACCATCAACAAAATGCCCATGCCCTGCGCCAGAGAGGCCAGGGTGTGGTCCATTTTCAGCAACCCCAGCTCTCGGAGCAGATAGTGCCAGTCGTGGTAGTCTTCCACATCCCGGCCCGTGACCCCGCCCAAAAGGATCAGTCTGAGCGCGCGCGCATCGTTGATGTAGGGCGCCGTATCCATAAAACTTTCGGCCAGCCACCATTGGGCCGCCGCCGCACCAAAGGCATCGCCGGTGCGGACCAGAAGAACCCCCAGGCAAACCGCCGGCATCAAAAGCTGCCCCAGGGTGCCCCCCAGGACCTGCATGAATCGACCCAGGGGGCTGAAAATAATATGCCCGGCCTCATGAAACGGCAGGTTGACCATATGCATGAAACTGCGCCCCACCGCGTTGGATTCAATTGAAGCAAAAAGAAAGGTGAAGCTCCAGATGGTCAGAAAAATCAGCAGCCCCCCCCGCAGCGCAATGACCAGGGGGTTGGGCTCGGCAGGCACCGGCAACAACAGATCCTTGATGGTGAAGCCCCTGGCCCCACCGGCCGCAACCCGGACCACATCCCCGGCCGGCCCCGCAGCAACCGCAGAGCGAACACGCACCTTGGCGAAAACAACCCCGCACCGCAGACACTCTTGCAGGCCGTCTTGCTGCTCAAAACCGCATTTGGGACAAATTCTCATTGATTAATTTCTAACATAAACGGCCTTTCCATGGAAACGCATAATTTCATCTCAAAAACAATTCCGGCGCGCCCGGGCGTTGCATCGGCAACCGGCAAGCAATCGAAAAATCCGTAACGCCATTTTAAATTTCGTCCGGATCAGCAACAACGGCCGGCGGGGCGATAAAAAACGTTTATAGCCGTGGTTTCAAAACTTTGCTTCGGGATTTGGCCCGAAAGGAGGGTTTGAAACCACGTCTAATACCATTCGACGCTCTGAGGATTATAGGATACCCACGCCTTTTGGCCCGGAACAAAAGCGGATGCACCGGCTTCGGTCCGGGGCAGATAGGCCGTCAGCAGGGTTCTGCCCACCAGAACGGCAATACTGGTGCGCTGGGTGGACCGCTCGTAACTCAGGCGTAACAGCAAGCCTTCCAGGCAATGGCGGTCGGCACAAAAAGGCCGGCGGGTTGAGTGCAGGGACATTTTCTGGGCCTGAATGGCGGCCACCGCTGAATTGAGATCTTCCGGGATGCCGGCGGCCAGAAACCGCTGATTCTCTGTCAAAGCTTTACTTACGAGATTTTTCCCTTCACTTTTCCAGGGACCGAAGATCAGGGTTTGCTTGCTGTTTCCCAGAATGCGGCCGCGAAACAGATGGAGTGTTTCGTTGCAGATATCGGCCAGCCACTCTGCATCGTGGCTGGTGATCACAAGGGTGGTCCCCCATTGCTGCCGGGCGTGCAGGGCCGCCTCTTTGATCATCTGGGCGCTGGCGGCATCCACGCTGACAGTGGGCTCATCCAGCAAAATAACCTGGGGTTGCAGGGCCAATCGGGCGGCGAGGGCCACCCGCCGGGCTTCGCCCCCGGAAAGAGCGTACCAGGGACGACGGTCAAAGGTCTCCGGGTCAAGCCCCACCATTTCCATGGCGGCATGCGCCTGTCCGCGGCGGTTCCCGGCCGCCCCGTTCATCTGCAGACCATAGGCAATGTTGCCATACACCGAGCGTTTCAGCAAAAAAGTGTCTTGGGGCAGGAGTGCCACCCGGCCGCGAACCGCATCGGCAAACGGTTCGGCCGGTTGGCCGTTGAAGCGGATATCCCCCCGGGTCGGCGCCGCCACAAACCCCAGCAACGCCAACAAAGTGGACTTGCCCGAACCATTGGGCCCCACCACGCCGGTAACGGTCCGGCCGTTCAGCTCCCAGTGCTCTATGGCGAGCACCGGCCGGCCGCTATAGGATTGGATGATATTGTTAAGTTCGTAAAGAGGCATAAAAAACGGTTTTAAGTGAAGGCATTCTTCACCGATTTAATAATTAACTTCAATATCAAAATGATATAACAGCACGCAACTATCTTCGTCTTAACATCGACGCCGGCAGGGTCACGGCAAAAGCGATCAGCAGCAGCACCAGGCCCAGGGCGATGCCGGTGGCGAACATGCCCTTGCCGGTCTCCAAAGCGATGGCGGTGGTGATGGTGCGTGTGTGCCACTTGATGTTGCCGCCCACCATCATTGAGATACCGACTTCAGTCATCACCCGGCCATAGGCCGTCAACGCCGCCGCCAAAATGCCATGGCGCACCTCCCACAGGCTGGTGAGCAGCAACTGACGGCGATTGGCGCCCAATGAAATCAGGGTGGTGCGCAAATTGGCATCCATGCTCTCAATGGCCGTGGCGCTCAGCGCAATGACCACCGGAAGGGCCAGAATGGTCTGGCCCAGGGCAATGCCCGGCAGTGTAAAAAGCAGCCCCAACTCCCCCAGGGGGCCCTGCCGGGAAATAACCGCATAGACCATCAGGCCGATGAAAACTGTGGGCAGACAAAGCAGGGTGTCCACCATCAACCGCACCTGACGCCGGCCTGGAAAGCGCAAATGCCCGATGGCAAAACCCAGCGGTATCCCCAGAACCAGGCTGGCCGCCATGGAAAAACCGGAGGCCTTGACCGTGGCGGCCACTGCCGAGAAGGTCTCGGGATCACCGCTGAACAGAAGCTTGAAAGCCTGAAGAATGCCTTGAAGAATAAACTCCATGAAAACGGCTTATTGGGCGTTGGGGGTAAAAAGCTGCTTGCCCATCAGTTTGAAATCGGCAATCAGCTTCTGACCTCGGGCCCCGCAGATCCAGTCGCTGAACTGCCTGGCCAGGCCGCTTTGGGCCTTGGTGCAGCGGGCCGGATTGACCAGCATGACGCTGTACTGGTTTCGAAGCCCGGCATCACCTTCGATCACCACCACCAGCGGCGGATTGCCGCCGTGAGTATCCGCGTACTTAATAAAAGTCCCGCGGTCTGTCAGAATATACCCGTTTTTCTGAGCAGCGACGTTTATGGAGGACAGCATGCCCTGGCCGGTCTGCACATACCAGCTCTCTTTTTCCGGCATGATCCCACCGCTCTCCTTCCAAAGCCCCAACTCTTTTTTATGCGTTCCGGAATTGTCTCCCCGACTGACAAATACGGCTTTTTCAGCGGCCACGGTTTTCAAAGCCTGGGCCACGGCCTTGCCTTTGATACCGGCGGGGTCCGAAGACGGCCCGATAATGACAAAATCATTAAACATCACCTCCCGCCGCTCAATGCCGAATCCGTCGGCCACATACTGTTTCTCGGCAGCCGGAGCATGCACCATCAAGATATCCACATCACAATTTTCTCCCAGTTTCAACGCCTTGCCCGTGCCTACGGCGGTCCACTTCAATTCAATGCCGGTGGCGTTGACAAATTCAGGGGCCAGGTAGTCCAGCAAACCGGTATTGTCAGTGCTGGTGGTGGTGGCCATCAGCAAAGTTTTGCCATCAGCCGCCATGGCCGGGGTACCGGCCGGAAAAGTCAGTAACACCAGAGTGCAGACAACCCATATCCTTAAGCGCTTTTTCATGATTCCTCCTGATTGAATATAAGTTAATTTCATGGTCAATTTTTCTGTGGGGTAGACGGGAACACGATTCTTCCGCTGACTGACAGGTCATAGCCTTTGTAATCCGAAGCCATATTCTGAAACCGCTTTTCATGCAGCAAACCGAGAAATTGTTGAATGCCGGGTTCGAAAAAATGATCTTTCAAAATCAAGAGGTCATAACGCTCCCAACGCCAGGGGATAAAATCAAGGCCCAGTTGCTCGGCCACGGGCTGGATACCCGGCCCCGCATCAACCTTACCCGAGAGCACGGCCAACCCCACATCCATGTGGCGGGCCACCTCAAAATCGTATCCGGTCAGGTGATTGCCGTGAATTTGCGCAGCTTTCAATTCGCGATCCAAGAGCAGGCGCGTGCCGGTGCCCAGTTTGCGATTGACCACGCGCAGTCCGGGCTGCGCA
>JBFFHG010000187.1:0-6477 GCA_041557055.1 Desulfosarcinaceae bacterium | reverse complement strand
GTTTTAAATGCCGCAGGTATATCGGGAAGGCAGATCGGTAGGGTGTCCGTACGCTGGCCCAAGACCATTGCCACCTGCACCCCGGCGATTTTTAGCCGTTCTTTAAAGGATAAGGTCATTTTAAGGGTCCGGCGAAGAGCCAAATACATTGTTTTTGATTTAAGCGAAGGACTTTGCTTGCTGGTTCATTTGCGTATGACAGGCAGATTGGCGTTGTTCCAGCAGCCTGTGCCCGATAATCCACATGTTCATGTGACGCTTCTACTTGATGACGGCCGCTGGCTTATTTTCCAGGACACCCGCAAGTTCGGCCGTTTCTATTTGACATCGGAGCCTGACACGATCATTGGGCGGTTGGGACCCGAGCCGCTTGATCCGAACTTTTCGGCCGGGTGCCTGGCGCAAAAGCTGGATGGGCGGCATCGCCGGATCAAGCCGTTGCTTTTGGATCAGACGTTTCTTGCGGGACTTGGCAATATCTATGTGGACGAGGCCTTATGGGCCGCTTCCATTCACCCCCTGCGATCCGCCCATACCTTGACCTGGAGTGAGACGAAATCACTGCACCGGGCCATTCGCAGTGTGCTGCGCCAGGGAATTCGAAATGCGGGCACCTCTCTGGGAAACGGAAAGGGCAATTTTATCTCACCTGAAAGTGATCAGGGACGCAATGTAAATCAGCTAAAGGTTTTTCAGCGTACCGGCCAATCCTGTAAACGATGTGGGCAACCCATTGAAAAGATTGTTGTGGGTCAGCGCAGCACCCATATTTGCACCAAGTGTCAACGGATGGAGTTGGAAAGAGAGAACACGGAAAAAACGAGGAGTCGCCCGAAGCTTCGCGGATAATATCAATTAATTGTTCATGTTATTACAATGAATCCATTAAAATCACTTGAAATTTCTTTGATTCGATTCAGTATGATGCGCGCCGGGTCCGTTTCGTGTTTATTGCGTTCAAAACATGAATCCAACAGGGCGTCGTTGCCCTGCCACAGTTGAAATTCATCAATCAGATAGGGGGTCACCCGTTCGCATAAAAAGTTGAAATCATTATCCGTCATATGGGAAAGAGTTTGCAGGTGCTGGACCAGGAGGTCGGACAGGATCAGCCGGGCTGCCTCATCTACGGTCTGAGGTGTTTTGTGGCGTATCTTTTTTTCATACATATTTTCCTCGAATCATTCATTTATTAATGTTGTGGGTAATATAAATTAACGCCGGGCACTAACTTATTTATCGACCCAAACTTGGCAATGTTTAGATAGGTCGCAATAAAATCCGCTTTCTTTACAAATAAAACCGAACCGGTTGATCCATATCCGGCCGCAAAAGGAGGAATTGGGGATGAACCAACGGATGGCCACAGACGCCTTCAAATCCATTGTTGATAATCTGGTACTGGATGTGGAACCCTTGCGATTCGCCGCACCGGTGGCCTATGTCTATAACCCCCTTGTTTATGCCCGCCGCAGTTACGATGCCTATTGTGATCGATATGGCGCCGGAAGAAAAAAGGTGCTTCTGCTCGGCATGAATCCAGGGCCCTGGGGAATGGCCCAAACAGGGATTCCCTTTGGCGATGCGCAGATGGTCAAGGGGTGGCTCGATCTGCAGGTTCCCATCTGCGGACCTGCCCGTCAGCACCCCAAAAGACCCATTCAGGGATTTGAATGCCCGCGCAGCGAGGTGAGCGGCCAACGGTTGTGGGGATGGATCAGCGCACGGTTCGCAACGCCCCAACGTTTTTTCAAGCACTTTTGGGTCGCCAATTATTGCCCGCTGGTCTTTATGGAAGATAGCGGGCGCAACCGCACGCCGGACAAGTTGGCCAGGGGGGAAAAAATGCGACTGTTTGAAGCGTGCGACAGAGCGTTGCAACGCACGGTTAAACTGGTTCAACCCAACTATGTGATCGGTGTTGGAAAATTTGCTCAGGACAGAGCCGAAATCGCCCTGAAGGGGCTAAATGTCATTACGGGGCGCATTACTCATCCAAGTCCGGCCAACCCCAAAGCCAATCGAGGCTGGGCTGAGCTGGTTGAAATCGAACTTGCCGCTATGGGGGTGCCTTTCTGATTGATTGGATTTGGGACTTCAGCCAGACGGCCTGAGCAATCCGGAGAAGGGGCGTTGCCCCTGAATAGCGGCCTCCAGGCGTTTGGGCATGATTTTCAGAAGAAACTTAAGGCCCCGGTAGCGCCGGTGGCGACCGCCCGCAAAAAGAAAATTGCGGTATGCCTTGATCCAGCGTAGCTCGCGCAGCACCTTTTTATTCAGAGCCCTTTGGTACAGAAGATCCAACGGGCTGTAATCAGCACCACATGCAATGATGGACAAGGCCGCAATTTGCGCACTGCGGTGGGCATAGTAGATGCCTTCTCCCAGCAGAGGATCGGCCAACCCGCAGGCATCTCCCACCAGTAGAACCCGCCCCCTTCCGGGCGTCTGGAGATAATTCCCATAGGGCAGGGGATGGCCCTTATTCGCGCCGGGCGTCTGGTTTTCAAAACCAATTGATGTCAAAACATTTTGAAATTCCAGAGTAAATGGCCGATTGTCCTTGTGGCGCAAACTGCAAATGCCCGTAACTCGATGGTTATGATTGGGAAAGCACCAGGCATAGCCCCAGGGAACAAAGCCAAAATGCAGCGCGGCGAAATTCAGAGACGTTTTTCCCTCGGTAAATGGTCTGCGGGTTTCAATGGCCATTGCCAGTTGACGCCGCCAGCGTCTATTCGCGGCCGGGCCTTTGAACAGGGATCGGCGGACCATGCTCCATACCCCGTCGGCGCCGATGATGACCTGCGCTCGGATACGGCATGCATTCGACAGAGTGACGATCCCCGTTGCAGGATCGACGTGACGGGCCGCCAGTCCCGTAAGTATCCGGGCTCCGGCCTTGCCTGCGGTATGGAGCCAGAAATGGTCATAGGTGGTGCGCTCCACAAAATGAAACGGGTAATTCAGGCGGCCGCGAGCGATCTCTGTAGACCCATGATAGATCCGATAGTCTTTTGTAAAATGGGAAATGATGCCCAGGCCCATCATTTCACTTGCAGATAGATGATAAATCGACTGTAGAAGGTCGATGCTTTTCCAGGTCAACAATCCGGCGCAGAGCTTCGGGCGCGGGAAACGATTTTTATCCACAACGATGACATCATAACCCTGGGAAGCCAGAAGGAATGCGGCTGTGGACCCGGCAGGGCCGCCTCCGATCACCACGATGTCGCAAAATTCATCAGCTATCATAAGCCTGTTTTATCGGGATCAATTTCCATCTGGATGTGGCCATTTCCAAATGGGCATTTGAATTTAAGGCCAAAGGCAACAAGTCGAAGACCCCGCTTATTTTTATTGCCCCGGCCATAGCGCGGGTCCCCCATTACCGGATGGCCGATCAAATCAAAGTGCCGGCGAATCTGATGTTGACGGCCGGTAATAATCTGAACGCGCAGCACGCTTTGATTGGCAGCCGCATCATAATGCAATGGAAAGAATTTTGTTTGTGCCGGTCGGCCGTCCAGGGGCAGATCGATAATGGCTTCGCTGCCGTCCATTGTGGGTTTGCCGACAACAACAACCTGGTATTGTTTCTCAATCCGGTGAGTGCGGAGTAATTCGGCAAAGAGAGCCGCCGCCTTGCGCTCATGGGCCATCATCACCAGCCCGGCAGTTTCCCGATCAATACGATGAACCAGCAACGCCGGGCGCGGCGGTTCAAAATATTTTTCCACCTGGCGGGAAAGTGAGCAATGGTCGCCGAAGCGGCTGCCTTGGGTCATCAAGCCGGCAGGCTTGTACCAGATACTGTAATGCCGGTAATCCCGCAGGCATTGAGCCACAGGTGGTTCGGCCTTCAGGATCTCTTCATCATAGTAAATGGCGATTTGATCACCTGCATGGATGGCGGTTGTGGCCCGGCGAACACGCCGCATCTTGCCGCCGGGTTGTTGGCGCCAGACTGCCCCGCAACCCATGGCACGCTTAACCCGTGATTTGGACAGCCCGGTCAGGGTCGCTAACGTATTGCAAATTGCGCCCTGTGTTTCTTTTTTAATTATTGTTTTAAATTCAATATGTTGCATTTCTTTTATTAAATCGTTGAATCATGGGGACGGCCGATCAATCCATTTAAGAAGACATAACGCGGTTTATGGTTTCAATCAAGATTTCCGGACTGAAATCAATTGACAAGATTTGCGGTACTTCTTAAACAAGCACAGATTTGGATTCTTTTTGAAAGGACCGATAAACAATGCAAAACGTTGTGGTTCGATTTGCCCCCAGCCCAACCGGATATCTGCATATCGGAGGGGCGCGCACCGCCATTTTCAACTGGTTGTTTGCCCGCAAACATAACGGGAAATTTATCCTGCGCATAGAAGATACAGATAGCCAACGGTCAACCTCAGACGCCATACAGGCAATTTTGGACGAGCTGCGCTGGCTGGGGTTGGATTGGGATGACGGCCCCTATTTCCAAAGCCGGTTCATTGAGGCCCATCAGGCCGTCGCACGGAAACTCCTTGAAAACGGCAGCGCCTACAAATGCTTTTGCAGCATGGAATTGCTGAACCAAAAACGGGAGCAAGCCCGGAGGAATAAAACAACCTACCGGTACGACGGTGCTTGCCGGAATTTATCAGCCCATCTAACGGCGGAAAAAGAGGCGGCCGGTCAATCCTACACCATCCGGTTTAAAGTGCCCAAAACATCCGGAGCCGTGGTTTTCAAGGACGTGGTTCACGGGACTATGGAAAAGAGATACCAGGACATAGAAGATTTTATTATTATGCGAGCCAATGGGCAGCCTTTGTATGTGTTCGCCAATGCCGTGGATGATATCAGGGACGGTATTACCCATGTCATTCGCGGGCAGGACGGGCTGGCCAATACCCCCAAACAGGTTTTGATATACCAGGGTCTCGGGGCGCCTCTGCCCCAGTTTGTTCACATGTCTTTGACATTGGACCCCCAGAAGGCAAAAATTTCCAAACGCAGACACGGCGGGCAGGTGGCCATCCACTATTATCGTGAGCAGGGCTTTTTACCCTGGGCCATGGTCAACTTCCTTGTTTTGCTGGGATGGTCCAACACCGCGTCTCAAGATATTTTTGCCCGGGAGGAGTTGATTCGGGCCTTCAAGTTGGAGGGCATCGGTCGAACAAATTCAGTGTTCAACATCCAAGCGGACCATGGCAAACACTTAACCGATCCAAAGCTGATGAACATAAATGCCCACTATATCCGAACCCTTCCCATTGAAACCCTGTTGCCCATGATCAAGGAACAGCTATCTGGCGTTGGATTGTGGCAGCCTGTCTACGATAGCGATCAAAGAGCATGGTTTCTGGAAGTCATGGAATTGATTCGAGAGCGATTTTATCTCCTAACCGACTTTGTGACCTATGGCCGTGCCTATTTGGGTGATGAATTCCCCATGAATGAGGCCGCAGTTCAAAAAAACATAAAGAAGGCCCCTGGCGTATCCCGGTGGATGCCTGATTTGGCGAAAAAACTGGTGTCGCTTTCCATATTTGACGCCGGTACGGTGGAGACGGAATTGCGTCTGTTTTTGCAAGCCTATCAGATCAAGCCGGGGCAGTTGATGAACGCGGTGCGCACCGCCGTAACCGGTCAGAGCGTCGGCCCTGATTTTATGCGGGTGTTGACCCTTATAGGAAGGGAAAGGGTGGTCAAACGCTTGAGGGCGGCTGCTGAAATGACGGCCTGAAATCCATTCAGGGAAATATGACCATTTTTTATGGGAGGCTTTGTTATGTTTACAATTAATGACATTTGTAATATCGCGATTCAGATAGAACGCAATGGTGAAAAAACATACCGTTCAGCCAGCCGGAAAACCGATGATTTGCAATTGGCCCATCTGCTTGATTGGATGGCGGACGAAGAGTTGCGACATATCCGGTTGTTTCAGGCCTTTCAACTTGAGTCGCCGGTCTCCCCGGAACATGATGAGATCGAGACCATGGGGCGTGCTCTGCTTCGGGAAATGATGAAAAATCAGACATTTTCTTTGGAAGGGGACCAACTGCTGACTGCCGTGGATATGACAGGATTGCTAACCCGGTCACTGGAATTTGAAAAAGACACCATCTTGTTTTATGAGATGCTGCGTTCATTCATAGACAAAGGCGAAACCCTCGATCAATTAAATACCATTATCGCTGAAGAGTGCGGCCATGTTGAGCAGCTTGAAAAACTCAAGGCTCTTTATGTGACAAGGGCCAACCATTGATCCTCATAAAAAAAGAGCGGCGCCCGCAAGCGCCGCTCTTTAAAAAATAAAGTTAATTTAACCGATTAGTTAATAAGTTGGTAAAAAAGTTTACCTGCCAACAGGGCACTAACCAGTAAGAAGGAGGTTGAGGTAAAAACGCCTGTTTGTTTATCGGCCAACAGGCAGGCCGGGGCATGGGGGGTGCCGTATTTTTTTATTTCCGAAGCCCT
>JBFFHG010000186.1:0-6488 GCA_041557055.1 Desulfosarcinaceae bacterium | reverse complement strand
GGTGTTGCTGGATTTGCGCATGCCCGGCATGGACGGCATGCAGGTCCTCCGGGAGATCAAGGGGTTGGACCCTGATCTGCCGGTGGTCATAATTACCGCCAATGCCAACGTCCATGGATCGGTGGATGCCATGCGAAGCGGCGCCCACGATTATTTGGCCAAGCCCTTTGAACATAAAGAGGTGATTCGAATCGTGGGACGAGCCGTTGTCGAACGAAGTTTGAAACGACGTTTGCAAAACATGTCCACACAGCTTAACGGCAACTTGTCGCTGGCCAAAATGATGGGCCCCAGTGAAGTGGTGGCCCGGCTGATCGCCAGCGTAAACCAGGTCTGTCGATCGGATTTTACGGTGGTTATTTTCGGTGAGACCGGTGTGGGCAAAGAGCTGGTGGCGCGGTCAATTCACCACAACAGCCCGCGATCCGGCAACCCGTTTGTGGCCATTGATTGCGGGGCCATTCCTGATACGTTGCTGGAAAGTGAGCTTTTTGGTCATGAAAAGGGGGCCTTTACCGGGGCCTCGGAAAAAAAGGCGGGCAAATTTGAAGCGGCCCATGGCGGCACCCTTTTGTTGGACGAAGTGGTCAACATGCCCCTGGAGTCCCAGGTCAAGCTGTTGCGGGTGCTTCAAGATAAAAAAGTGCCCCGGGTGGGCAGCAATAAACTTATTGATGTGGATGTGCGCCTGCTGGTGAGCAGCAACCGGCGCATGGAAGATGCCGTGGCGGCCGGCGATTTCCGGCAGGATCTGCTCTACCGACTCAACGATTTCACCATTACAATTGCGCCTCTTCGAGAGCGCCGCAAGGATATTCCCTATCTTGTCAATCGCTTTATAGAGGCCACCAACATCGAGTTGGGCAAACATGTGCAAGGATGCGCTGAAAGCGCCCTTGAAACCTTGGTGACCCATCCGTGGCCCGGCAACGTGCGTCAGCTTCGCTCAGTGATTCGGCGCGCGGTTTTATTGGCCGACGAGACCATTTGCGATCAGCATCTAGACCTGAAAAACGGATGCTGCCCCATCGCCCTGGTAGAATCAATACCCGCAATCGAGAGCCGCCGGAAGCTATCGCTCAAAGAGATCGTGCAGCAGAACGCCTTGGAGGTGGAGCGGGCGGTGCTGACCCAAATCTTGAATCAAACCGGCGGCAACAAGGCCAAGGCCGCCCGTCTGCTTCAGATCGACTACAAAACCATGCATACAAAAATCAAAAAACTGGGCATTTCAGCAAAGGAGAAACGTTATGATTAAAAAAGAATTCAAGGGGGGCCTTGACGGGCTTTTTGGCGGATTGACCGATCTGCTTGAAAAGCTGGGTGATTTGGCCGAAAAGGGCGAAACCCTTCGCAAAAGCGGCACGTTGCAGGGGTCATCCGATGATGTCAAGGGCGTCTTCGGATTTACCGTGAAAGTCGGCGGACTCGGTGACAAAGGGCCCCAGGTGGAGCCTTTCGGAAACATTCGCAAAGATGAGCGTACAGGTGAATCCGTGGTGCATGAGGTGCGTGAACCCATGGTGGATATCTTCGAGGAAAAAGACCATACCCTGGTGGTTGCGGAGATGCCCGGCATCAGCGCCACGGATGTGAGAATCGAAATTAAGGACGACCTGCTGACCATTACAGCCCAAAAAGACAAAAAGAAATTTCTCAAAGAGGTGCTGCTGCCAAAACCCTACTCTCGGGACAAGATGGAAATTTCATGTAATAACGGGATACTGGAAATAAAATGCACGGAATGACGCACGAAAATGGGTTCAATTTTGAACTCAGAACTCCGAATTTTGAACAAATATATCGAGAGGCGAACCGGTGACCACAAAATCCGTATTGACCCTTAAAGTGACTGAAGCCCTGAGCAAGGATATGGGGCGGGCCTATGCCCGCATGGACCCAGAGGATCTCAAGCGCCTCAAAGTCGCCATTGGCGATATTGTCCAGGTGGAAGGCAAACGCAAAACTGTTTGCAAGGCCATGCCGACCTACCAGGAGTTGCGCGGTCGAAGCAAACTTCAGTTGGATGGTCTCAGCCGGGATAATGCCGGAGCCGGCATGGATGATACGGTCAAGGTGAAAAAAATCGAAAGCCGCCCGGCGGAACAGGTAACCCTGTTACCGGCGAATGTGGTCCTGCGGAACAGGGACCTTGAATATATCGGCAGTCTGCTGGACGGCCTGCCGGTAATCACCGGTGATCAGATCCGGGCCACTCTTTTCGGCAGCCGCTGGACCGATTTCAAAGTGGTTGCAACCGTTCCGCAGGGACCGGTGTTGATCAACCCAACCACTCACCTAGTGATCGAAAAAACACAAAAAGACGAAAAGGGAATTCGCAGCCGCCTCTCCTACGAGGATATCGGCGGCCTCGGCAACCAGTTGCAGCGTATCCGTGAAATGATCGAACTGCCCCTGCGCTATCCCGAATTATTCGAACGATTGGGTATCGAGGCCCCCCGCGGTGTGCTGCTGCACGGCCCGCCCGGCTGTGGAAAAACCTTGATTGCCAGGACCATTGCCAACGAAACCGATGCCAATTTTTTCTCCGTCAACGGACCGGAAGTGGTCCACAAATTCTACGGAGAGAGTGAAGCCCACTTGCGCAAGATCTTCGAAGAGGCCTCGCGCAAAGGACCGAGCATTGTCTTCCTGGATGAGATCGACGCCATCGCGCCGCGCCGGGAACAGGTGGTGGGTGATGTGGAAAAACGCATCGTGGCCCAGTTGTTGGCCCTGATGGACGGGTTGAACAAACGCCAAAACGTCATCGTCATTGCCGCGACCAATATTCCCAATGCCCTGGACCCGGCGCTGCGCCGTCCGGGGCGCTTTGACCGTGAAATTTCCATTGCCATCCCCGATCGCAGCGGCCGCCGGCAAATCATGGAGATCCACAGTCGCGGCATGCCCCTGGCCGAGGATGTGGATATGCTCCATCTATCCGATATTACCCACGGTTTTGTCGGCGCCGACCTGGAAGCCCTGTGCCGGGAGGCCGCCATGATCTGCCTGCGCCGGATTCTGCCCCATATCGATTTCGCCCTGTCAGCCATCCCCTACGAGCAAATCGCACAACTTGAAGTTCACATGGACGATTTCAGAAATGCATTGCGGGAAGTGGAGCCGTCGGCCATTCGGGAAGTGTTTGTGGAGATTCCGGACGTGCACTGGGAGGATGTGGGCGGATTTGAGGCGCTCAAAAGCCGCCTGATCGAGGCGGTGGAGTGGCCCCTGAAATATCCGCACCTTTTTGAGCAGGCCGGCACACATCCCCCCAAAGGAATTCTGATGTGCGGCCCGCCCGGCTGCGGTAAAACCCTTTTGGCCAAAGCTATCGCCAATGAATCCCAGGTCAACTTTCTATCGGTGAAAGGACCGGCCCTGTTATCCAAGTGGGTCGGCGAATCGGAAAAAGGCATCCGCGATACATTTCGCAAAGCCCTGCAGGCAGCACCCTGCATTATCTTTTTCGACGAAATTGATGCTCTGCTGCCCACCCGCAGCGATGGTTCGGCCGATTCAAACGTTGCCCAACGGGTGATGAGTCAGTTTCTGGCTGAATTCGACGGTATTGAAGAGCTGAAAGGGGTGCTGGTGCTGGGCGCCACCAACCGGCCGGACATGCTCGATCCGGCAGTTCTCAGACCGGGCCGGTTCGACGAGATTGTTGAAATTCCTTTGCCGGAAAAAGCGGATCGCAAAGAGATATTAAAGGTACACCTGCGGGGAAAACCTGTTGCATCAGCCATGGATCTGGATCAAATGGCTGTTTGCACCAAGGGATTCAGCAGTGCCGAAATCGCATCGATCTGCAATCGTGCGGCATTGACGGCTGTGCGGCGGGCGGTCAAATCATCATACAGTGCAAAAGAAAATCCGCCGCCCGTGGCCTTGACCCGCGAAGACATCGATAAGGCCATTGAAGAGGTGGCGGTTGCCAAAGGGTTGAGGAAATAGCCGGGTTTTCAGGCTCGGATGGGAATCAAACTCAACTGTTTTTAGAATCGATATACCCGCAAAGAAGCAAGCAAATTCTTAAATTTTAAAACAAGGCTGCAACTCAATGCCCCCAATAAACCCAACAAAAGCATTATATCTTTACGGCTTCACGCTTGCAGGCAGGGTGAGCGCCGAACAATTGACAGGTTTGGACGATCGCCATCTTGTTTTTACGCGCAATTATCAGGACATCACCGCCATTCTCAGCCAAGTGGTGCTGGAAGAATTTATCGGCAAAAAAGCCGAAGAACGCATGCGCGATATTGCCTGGATAACGCCCCGGGCTTGCCGTCACCAAGCGGTGGTCGAACAAATCAGTCGTCAAACGAATGTCTTTCCAGCACGCTTCGGCACAATTTTTTCTGTGGAGGAGATCCTGGCAAATCTGATCCGGCAGCACCATGAAAAAATCCGCGGATTTCTCGCCAGTGTCAAGGGGCATGCGGAGTGGTCGTTCAAAGGGTTTTTGGAGCGCAACAAAGCGCTTGGCGCCCTTGCAACAGCCGCCTTGTCCTCCCAATCCCGTTATATCGACAAACTTCCGCCTGGAATACGCTACTTCGAGGAAAAAAAAATCGGGGCGGCGGCCGGCAAACAGTTGAACCAGTGGCTTAATACGGTGCTCAACGCCTTGATGCAGGAATTGGAGGCCGTGTCTGCCCAGTATTGTTCCCGGACGTTGCTTTCGCGCAAAGCCACGGGCGCCGAAACGGACATGGTGCTCAACGGGGCCTTTCTGGTTGCGAATAACAGCCTGAAAAATTTTCACGAAAAAACCGAAGGATTCAATCAAACACACGCCCGAACCGGACTGACATTTGAACTGAGCGGGCCTTGGCCGCCGTACAGCTTTTGTCCGCCGCTGTCGGACGGTGAAGCATAGCCAGAGAGAGAGAGAGTATGCCGCCGCAAAAAGGTTTTTCCGGATATTTGCTTTATTGCATTTACATTCAAAACAGCCAAGGCCCTGTTGCGGGACTGACCGGTATACAAGCGCAACCCGTTGAAATCATTTCAGTCAAAGGGCTTTGTGCGGCTGTTTCGGCATTGACCGGCGCAATACCGGCAAATGAGACAACGGTACTCAAACGTTACGGTCAAGTGGTGGCGGCCTGCCACCAAGCCCATGCAACCATTCCCATGCAATACGGATCGATTTTCATGGACAAGCCCGGGATTGCCGCTCACCTTGAAGAACGGAACGAAACATACAAAGCGCTTCTGCTTCACCTGACGGACTGTGACGAGATGGGCATCCGACTGTTGTTGCCCGAGCCACCAACCGCCTCGAACACGAACCTGGAACACCAGGATCAATCCCATGCCGCCCAGAAACGGCATTGCTCCGGACAGGCTTACCTGATGCACCAAAAAGCGCGCTATGGGTTGGCGGATGATTCTCTGCAACGGGCTAAAAAGGCGCTTTCCCAATGGCAGGCTTTTTTCAGGGAATTGTACATGGATTGTGTTTGGGAGCAACCCCATACAGTTGCTTCCAATAAGACGTTCATCTTGTCCGTCTACTTTCTGGTACCACGACGGCACATCCCGGATTTCATAAACACCTTTGCCCGAGTCAGTCAGCAGAGACCGGAAAAGGCGTTGCTGTCCGGCCCCTGGCCGCCGTTCAACTTCGTCCGACCCAAACAGACGCCATCCCTGCCATTGTCGGAGATACCGGAATTCAACGAAAGAGATCGCACATGAGTCGATTGCATACGATCCAAGCGGATGAACCACATAATAAAACACCACGGCGCTATGAAAAACTCTATATGATGCTTCTGGAGGCGATCCCCAGCTCCGTTCTGATGATCGACCGCAACATGTGCATCATTTTTGCCAATCGCAATTTTCTGGAAAAAAGCCGCCGCGCCATGGACAGTACCGTGGGGCATCGTCTGGAAGAGATTTTCCCGGAAACCATTCTTGATCATATGAATCTCACCCGCCAGATCGGGCTGGTATTCGAACAGAACCAATCCACCGAAGGACGCCGTTTGTCCTATCGGGCACCCGGTGTTCCGCTTCGCATTTACTACTACCGGTTACTGCCCTTTTCCTGGGAAGGCACCGTGGAAAGTGTCATGCTGCTGATGAACGATGTGACCGAACAGACC
Source organism: Desulfosarcinaceae bacterium (assembly GCA_041557055.1). Taxonomy (GTDB): domain Bacteria; phylum Desulfobacterota; class Desulfobacteria; order Desulfobacterales; family Desulfosarcinaceae; genus JARRKU01. The sequence goes on along the minus strand of JBFFHG010000186.1, from coordinate 366 downwards.
CGCCTGAGTGAAGAGGTGCGTCGTGTGGAGCGTCATCTGGCCAGCGTGGTGGATAGCGCCAGCGATATTATTGTTTCCACGGACATCGAAGGGAAAATTCTTTCCTGGAACCATGCGGCTGAAAGAACTTCCGGATTTACCTTCAATGAAGTCCGGGTTCATCACTTATACGACTATTTTGATCCGGAGGCCCGCGCGCATATCTGCTCTGTTCTGGAAGAGATGAAGATCCGCAAGCAATCCCATATGGAAGAGTGGTTGTTGATCACCAAGAACGCCAAGCCGGTTCCGGTTTCCTGGGTCTGTTCGCTGATGAAGGATGAAACTTCCCAGGCCGTTGGTATGGTGGCCGTTGGAAGGGATCTG
>JBFFHG010000185.1:0-6502 GCA_041557055.1 Desulfosarcinaceae bacterium | reverse complement strand
GGCACAACTGGCGCCCGTCTACGGCCTGCTTTCCGCCGATACGGCTGAAACACCGGGGGCTTCGAATGTTGCTCTATGGAAAAATACGGAATTCACACAGTTGTGTTTACAGGCCCGCAAATCATTTGACAAAAAGGAACGCACCCGTCTGTACCAAAAGGCCCAGGAGATCTTCCACGACCAGGCGCCTTGGGTGCCCCTGGCGCATTCCACGGTGGTTCGGTGCTACAACAAGCGGCTGCAAGATGTTCCTTTGCGGCCGAACGGTCTGAATTCCTTTCAGATGGTGTGGAAGAAAAAATAACGGATCATTGGGCAACCCAAGGGAGGACACGGAAATGTCTGCCAGATACATCTCAAAACGGCTGTTTCATCTCCTGCTGATTATATTGGGTGTTTCGGTGGTCGTTTTTCTGATGCTGCGAATGATTCCCGGAGATCCTGCACAACTGCTGTTGGGCGAACTGGCAAACCCGGAGGAACTGGCGAGCCTGCGTGAACAACTGGGGCTAAACAAGCCCCTTCCCCAGCAATACCTTATTTTCATGGGGAAAATCGTCCAGGGGGATTTTGGCCTGTCTCTTCGCACCGGGGTTCCGGTGATTGAAGAGATCGGTCCGCGTCTGCTGGCAACCGTCGAACTGTCACTGGCGGCAATGCTGATTGCTTCACTGGCGGGCATTGGTGCGGGCGTCATCTCTTCAGTACGTCAACACTCCATTTTTGACTATGGGGCGATGTTTTTTGCCCTCCTGGGCGTATCCATGCCGATTTTCTGGCTTGGATTAATGCTGATATATCTGTTGTCGGTGAAGTTTTCCGTCTTGCCGATGATGGGACGGCTGAGCATGGGCATGGAAGTACCGGCTTTCAGCGGCCTGCTGATTTTCGACACATTGGTCAGCGGACAGTGGCATCTCTTTGGTGATGCGCTTCTACACCTGATACTGCCTGCAATTACACTGGCCACCATTCCGATGGCGATTATCGCACGAATAACGCGCTCGACCATGCTCGAAGTCCAACGCAAGGATTATGTTCGAACAGCTCGTGCCAAAGGGCTTACGGAACTGACGGTTATTCTTCGCCATACCCTTCGAAATGCGTTTTTGCCGGTGGTCACGGTCCTCGGATTGAATTTCGGCCTGTTGCTCGGCGGAGCTGTCTTAACTGAAACCATATTCTCATGGCCCGGGCTTGGCCGGTATGTGGTGGACTCGCTTCTGGGCCGTGATTATGCTGCGGTTCAAGGCTGTATTCTTATTTTTGCAGTCCTTATGGCCACCATTAATCTGGCCGTTGATTTAGTCTATGGTTTATTGGACCCGCGTATCCGAGTTCAAGGATAGCCGTGCAGGAGTGATTATGGAACGATTCGAGATAGCCAGGGACCTGTTGCGCAACCGAAGTGCCACCGCAGGCATGCTGATCATTGTGCTTGTGCTTATCACGGCCGCGGCAGGCCCTTTGTTTGCATCATACAATCCGTTGATGCCGGCGCCGCTTGACCGCCTACAAAGTCCCAGCATCATGCATCTTTTCGGCACCGACAGTTTGGGCCGGGATATTTTCAGCCGGGTAATTCATGGATCGAGGCTATCGATTCTGATAGGACTTATATCCGTGGCCATCTCGTTGATTCCCGGTTCGTTTCTCGGGCTGGTGTCCGGGTATTTCGGCGGCCGTCTGGATGCCGTGATCATGCGCCTGATGGATATTTTACTGGCTTTCCCGGCCATATTGCTTGCAATTTTCATCACCGCCATTCTCGGCCCCAATCTGATCAATACGATGATCGCCATTGGTATCGTCTACATCCCTCACTATGCACGGATTGTCCGGTCCAATGTTCTATCGCTCAAGGAGCAGCTTTTCATCCAGGCAATCAGGCATCTTGGCGGCAGCCACCATCGCATTCTTTGGAAGCATTTGTTGCCCAACTCACTGCCGCCCATCATTGTTTACGCGACCTTGGGAATGGGCACCGCGGTATTGCAGGCGGCCGCCCTCGGTTTTTTAGGATTAGGGGCTCAACCACCTCAACCCGAATGGGGAACGATGCTCAGCGAAGGCCGGCAGTACATACAACAGGCGCCTCACGTGGCTGCTTTTCCAGGAGCCGCAATTCTTTTGCTGGTGCTCGGATTTAATCTTTTCGGGGATGGCTTGCGCGATGTTCTCGATCCAACGCTGAGGTCACAATGAAACCACCACTATTGGATATTCGCAACTTAAATGTTCAATTTCAAACCAAACGCGGTGTTGTCAATGCGGTAGACGACTTAAGCCTCTCTGTTTTTGAAGGTGAAACCCTTGGCATCGTCGGTGAAAGCGGCTGTGGCAAAAGCGTAACAGCCTTGTCCATCCTGGGTTTACTTCCCAAACCCACCGGCCGGATCGCCGGCGGCAGTATCTGCTTTGACGGACGTGATTTGGTAACCTTAAGCACCAGAGAGATGCAAAAAATTCGGGGCAATGTCATCTCCATGATCTTCCAGGAGCCCATGACATCCCTTAATCCTGTTTATACTGTCGGCTTTCAACTATCCGAGGTGCTGCGCAAGCATCGACAGATGGATAAAGCCGCCGCCCTTGAAAAAGCCGTACAAATGTTAAAACGCGTCGGGATTCCCGAACCCGAGAGCAGACTGAAAAACTTCCCCCATCAATTGTCCGGCGGCATGTGCCAACGGGTAATGATCGCCATGGCGCTTTGTTGTCAGCCCCGCATGATCATTGCCGACGAGCCCACCACGGCGCTTGACGTGACAATTCAGGCACAGATCCTTGACCTGATCAGTCGTCTCAAGCAATCCATCGGCACCTCAGTGATATTTATCACCCACGACCTGGGCGTTGTGGCTGAAATTTGCCAACGCGTTGCGGTGATGTACGCCGGCCGCGTGGTTGAAACGGCCCCGGTTGAAAGCCTTTTTGAAACACCCGCCCATCCATATACCGTGGGCCTGTTCCGGTCATTGCCGCAAGCAGGGGGACGGCAAGGTGTTCTTCAGCCAATTGCAGGCGTTGTGCCGAGCATGCTGAATCTTCCGCCGGGGTGCGCGTTTCAGGACCGTTGTTTCAAACGCGAAGACAATTGCATGCAATCCCCGCCCTGGTCAAAGGTCAGATCAGGGCATGAGGTTCGTTGCTGGTTTCCCATGGAGGATAGATAATGGCTCCCGACATCCTGACAGCTCATGATGTTGTCAAACATTATCCGGTGCCCAAAGGATCTGTTCGGGCGGTTGATCAAATATCGCTTGGCATCCGGCAAAAAGAAGTATTCGGGCTTGTGGGCGAAAGCGGGTGCGGAAAGTCCACGCTTGGCAAAGTATTGCTTCGCTTGGAAGATGCAACAGGGGGGCAGGTTTTTTTCAATGGTGAAAATATCGGAAAATTCTCCCCCAAACAGCTGAAACGCTTTCGCCAAAAAGCGCAGATCATCTATCAGGACCCCTATTCAGCACTTAATCCACGGCAACGCGTGGGAGATCTGATTAAGGAGCCCCTGGCAATCCACGGCATCGGCACGGTCCAGGATCAGCAAGACCGGATGCTGTGGCTGTTTGAACGCGTGGGGCTGCGGCCGAATCAGGCCCGGCGCTATCCCCATGAATTTTCCGGTGGGCAGCGCCAACGGATTGTAATCGCCAGAGCGTTGGCTTTAAATCCGGAACTGATCGTGGCTGACGAACCGGTTTCAGCCCTGGATGTTTCCGTACAGGCGCAAGTAATTAACTTGCTTCAGGAATTGGGAAAGCAATTCGACTTGACATATGTTTTCATTTCTCATGATCTGAGCGTGGTTGAATACCTATGCACACGGGTTGCGGTGATGTACTTGGGAAAAATCGTCGAAATGGGACCCAAGACCGAATTCTACAACAACCCGCTTCATCCCTATTCGCAAGCGCTTTTGTCAGCGGCGTTGGAACCACGGCTTAACCGCCGGAAAAAGCGGATTCTGCTTCAAGGCGATGTTCCCAGTCCAATCAATCCTCCCAGCGGCTGCGCTTTTCATCCCCGCTGTTCGCTTCGCAAACAACATTGCACGGAAAACCCGCCGCCGCTGGTAGAGAAAAACACCGGCCGCTGGGTTTCCTGTTGGGAGACGGGCCACACACCAGCATCACATAAAGACAGCCGCAACACTTAAGGCAAAACACATGACTGAAAAACCACACCCCATTCTGGGACTGTTCGACCTGTTTGCGCGCACGAGCATCCTGCGGGATACGAACGCCGACGGATACCCTGACGGCTTAGGAATCTCAATCTGTCCGGCCCGCGGGCTTGCGGATACGCGCATCTGGTCGGGCATCACCAATCTGGCCGTCCGTCTGGGATTTGAAACAACCGCCCTGAACCTGCCGGTCATTTGTTCACGACAAGACGCACCACCGGACAACTGGCGCCTGCTGATCCTCCCTCCCGGACAATCCGGAACAGGGGCGAGGCATCCCATGGGACCTGCGCAGATCCACCGGTCCGGCCCGCGCACAATCATCCTGACCGGCCGCTGCGCCCAAACCATAGGGGCGGTGCTGGACAGCCTTGCGGCGGGCCCCGCGGATGCATTGCCCGGCGATATCATAAATTGGCGGCGCATGATCGTTTCCAACGACACCCAAGACCAAATCATCGTCTATGATCAGCATCGCCAAGTGGCCGGATACCGGCGGCTGGCAACGCCTCAACGTCATTTGGCGGCTGAAACCGGTTTTCCGCAAAACCCTGCGTTCGACTGGCTGAACCTGCAAAGCTGGTTCGTTGCGGACCCGGTTGTACCACGGCGGCAGCGCCTGGCTGTTGGAATCGGTATCGCCGGTGACAAGCTCTCCAAAACCGCAGGCACCGCTCTGGTCGATCTGGCCGCTGTTTTGGCGCTCGATGCGACCGAGGTGATTTTTCCGGTGGCCGGTGCGGGACGACCGCCGGAGGATATGATCCAAATCCAGATTGAGGAATCCGCAGCCACCTTTGCACAAGTGGCGTTATGCCAAAAAAATAAAAGACACATACATATAAGCGGTCCCCAAAAGGCCTTGGCGAAATTGTTGGGATTGTGGACGATTTACTTTCGTGCAGATACCGGGCCTGAATCCCAAACCACCCCAGATGTGCGCGATCAGATCGGCGCCTTTCAAAGATTCATCAATGCAAAAGATCATTGGGGGCAATGGGCCTGGGCGCTAAGTCATGCCCCCCAAAAAAAGCATTGGGTCCCCCGCACTCTGGCCCGGCGGTTTGGAACAGCCGCCAAATGCTTCAAAACCCCTTTCACGATCAAAACCAATCCGATCAAACCCATTCGGCGCAACTGGGGTTGGACAGACGAAACAGATATGATCCGCCGCCAGCTAAAAAAAACGCCTGACGGCAAAGGCCCCATCCGGGGAATCGTATGCATCAGCAAGCCCCCGGCCCAAAGAAAAGCCCTGGCCGAAGAACTCACACAAAAGCTGCGCCAAAAAGGATACGAGCCGCAACTGGTCGTATTGAATGCGTATAAGCCGGGGGTATCCTGGCTGCTGGAGGCGGTATTGCCCGGGGTTCAGGCTTTGATTGGAGCAGCCAAAAGCATCGAACTCAGATACAAACCCTTTGGTTCTTCGGTAAAACATCTTGAAATGACTGACCGTTGGTTGCAGGAAATCTATCCGGGACCCAATATCCTGGCGGAACATCTGCAAATCGATTCGGAAAAAATTGATTTTATTCAAGATGACCGGATCCGGGAAGTCTATTGTTTGCGTATTCTTGATGGTGACGGCAATCAACTGTTCAAAGACACGCTTGCGCCCTTCTGGCGCCCAACCCTTTATCTTCCGGATTTTCCGGAGGCGGGCTGGATTCACCCGACCTGTTCGGGCATCCGGTTGTTCAGCGATCGCGGGTTGTTGCTATCACAGGATATACCTACGGACCGGGATCGTTTCTGGCAACGCTATACCCATGACTGGCTGCCCCTTATCTTTAAGCAGATGCATGATCAAATCAAGCGCCGCACACGCTTTGACCAACCGGCGTTCTGGCAGGAAATTCGAATCGCGACAGCTATCGAAGAATCAGATTCCCCCCTGGCGTTTGCCAATGAACGTATCGCTCCAATGGATGCGCTGCATGAAGATCTCTATTTTGTAACCTTGGATGCATGGGAACGGTTTCAAAAAAAACACCGGCTGCCCGACAATATCGGCCTTGGACGTATTATTCCGCAAGTGACGGCAACCACCAAAACCGGGCGGCCGACAGCCCATCTGACAGCCCTTCCCATGGCAGAGCTGAAACCCGAGGGCGGCCTTCCGGGGAACGCGTCACCGTCATTTATCCCCACAAGGATTCAGTTGTCCGGCCGCTCTTGGCGTATTGGTTTTGAGCCGGCGAGCCCCCTGCCTGATGCGCTTTTATCTTGTTTTGTGGCGGTGGCCCGAGCCTGGAAATATCGGATTGAAAAAGATGGCGGATGCATCTGGCTCTGTTTGCCATCCCCCAGGAG
>JBFFHG010000184.1:0-6507 GCA_041557055.1 Desulfosarcinaceae bacterium | reverse complement strand
CCATTTTTCGCCGGAAGATCGATCAGGCGCTTTATTCCACAAGAGAGGCCGGAGAATTTTAAGGCAGGTCTAATTACTTACGAATCTTCCTGTTGGTAGTGACGTCCCCTATCGGCAATCCGATGAATGGAGTCAACTACAGCAGTCTCCCCCAACCTGCGCTTTTTCCCGCCCTGCGGGCATGATGTTGCCAGCGCGTCAGGGCCGGGGCATTTCCACCAATAAGGAGCTTCCTTAAATAAGCTATCCGAATAAGCAATGCTTGTACTTTTGTGCCTTTTATTTGACTTTTTGTGCTCAAACACAAACGGCAAACCGATTTTGCAGCACCAGCAAGAATGGTGAAAACAGTTTTTTTCTTAGACCGGTCCCAGGCTCGATCAAAAAAATAAATCGCCAACATATCAATTAAGGTCAAATTTAAGGCGCATAAGTACAAGCATGCCGCCCGCAAACAATATATTCTTTGATCGCTTCAAATGTTTTGGTAAACCCGACCCATGGACAAGAGGTTAACTCAAATGGAACGCATGTTTATTGTTCTGAAATCGCTCTGGAAAGACGATTCCGGTGTTACGGCCGTCGAATACGGTTTGATCGCCGGCCTCATGGCCGCCTTGCTTGTGGGCGTCATGAGCGTGTTCGGTGAGCAACTCAGCCGTCTGTTCACCGCCATATCCGATCAGATCGGCAATGCCGCCGACAAACTAAACGAGCCGGACCCGTGACCGGATGTTCTGGTCAGTGCCGCAGTGGGCCTGTCTGTTGATTGTCACGTTCGCTACCTCAACGGACCTTGCCTGCCGGCGGATTCCCAATTGGATCACCATCCCGGCAATCACCGGCGCATTCATCTATCAGGTTTTTCAATTGGGATTGGCACAAGGCCTTGTACAGGCGCTCATCGGGCTGGCCGTTGGCTGCGCCCTCCTGCTCTTCCCTTTTTTAAAAGGCGGCATGGGCGGCGGTGACGTCAAATTGCTCGGTGCGCTGGGCGCATGGATGGGCCACTGCAACGTATTGAACATATTCATTTACAGTGCCTGGGCCGGGGCGCTGTGGGCCCTGTTCATCATGGTGCGCCATAAAATGCTTTTTTCAAAACTCAGGGAGCTGTGGACAAGCATGGTTTTGATTCATGCCCCGGGTAAGATACAACGCCCCCCCCGGGCCGGAAAGACAATACCCTATGCCGTGGCCATTGCGGCCGGCTATTTGGTGTTTTTGAGCTATGGCTGCCTTATTTAATAAAGCGCGGCAATGCGCCGCCGGATCCAGGGGAGCGTCGACGGTTGAATTCGCCCTGGTGCTGCCGGTTTTGCTGATGATCCTGTTCGGCACCATCGAGTATGCCTGGTACCTGACCTGGCAGTTTGTCCTCGACAATGCCGTGGCCCAGGGCGCCCGGGTGGGCGTCACCGCCCGGGAGTGGGAGAACGAAGATCCGGAAGAGCTGGCCCGCACGGCGGTGGAACAAGCTTTTTGGCTGCTGGAAGCCGACCAGTTGGCGCTTTTCCGGGAAACCATCCAGGCCGCCGTCACCGAGGCAGATGATTTGCGCACCCTCCAGGTGTCGGTTCCCGGGTGGGCCTATCGCCCCGTTACCGGATTTTTACCCGAAACCCTTGTCCCCAAACACCTGGCCGCCAAAACGGTCATGGCGTTTCCCAGGTAAGGAGAGAACCCTTCCATGCGCAAAATTCGCGTTCTGATAGCGCTTGCCTTCTCGCTTTTGCTCGCTTTTCTGGTGGCCACGGTCGTTTACCGGCAAATCAGCAGGCCCCCTGCCACACCGGTGCTCCCAACAGCGGCCACACCGGCGCCGCCAACCAAACACAAGGTTTTTTCCGATTCCATTCCCGCGGGTATGCGCGCTTTCAGCCTCCGGACCGACCAGGTTTCCGGACTGCCCGGCGATATCAAAAAAGGCGACCGGGTGGATATTGTGGCCACCTCCCTCTTACCGGAAAAAACAGGCAATATCACCCGCGTGATCCTTCAGAACATCCCGATTATGGCCATGGATCAACCAAAGGCCGAAGGGGCCAAAATCATGAAATCGCGCGAGCGGCAATCGGCCATCTCCCTGCTGGTCACGCCCGAACAGGGGGTGACGCTGGCCGCGGCCGCAGCCGCAGCCAAGATCATGCTGTTGGCCCGCAACCGGTCCGATGAAATGCAACCCCCAATAATATCCACGGCATTCACGCCCGAGGCCGGGACCGAAACCGTCGAAACAGACAAGGACGCCCGCTGGACAGGTGCCATTGCGCCGGGCATGCGGGCCATAACGGTGGCGGTGCGCGATACGGACGGCATGGCCGGACGGCTGCAAAAGGGGGAGCGGGTCGATGTTCTGGCCACCTGCCCTTACACCCGTTTTTCGCCGGAGAAGCTGACTCCCGGGGCTAAAGGCCAAGTAACCGAATACCGTCTCTCTTCACGGATCGTGCTGCAGAACATTGAAGTCCTGACAACTGAAAAAGAGGCGACCCTGCATGCGGGCCTTCCGGGACCGGTACGATTGGTCACCCTGCTGGTCACGCCGCACCAGGCTGAAAAAATCACGGTGATCACCGACTCGACCACCAAGGCGCCCATTCGCCTGATCAGCCGCAATGCCCGGGATCAACAAAAGGTCGCCACCAACGGGCAACTGCTCTCCGATATTCTTTTGCCCAAAATACACCGCAAAGAACACCAAGTCACTGTTCACCGCGGCACCGCGCAGACCATGGAGTACTTTTTCGAATAGAACGTTTCAATATCGAATCGAAATGCATTGGCCTGACTTAAACAAAGGAGTACACCGTTGCCCAGAATAGGAAAACCGGCCCTGCTGCTGTTTGCAATGATTGCGGGGGTGCTGCTGCCGGGCGTCGGCCGGTCCGCCGACTGCCCCGGCGTTGGCGACGACCGTCACACGGTTCGCGTTGAAGTGCACAAATCAGCCATTCAAGAAACCTCCCGGGCCATCACCCGGGCCTCCATCGCCGATCCGGCCATTGCGGACATCCAGGTAATTACGCCGCGGCAGATCCTGATTGTCGCTAAAAACCAGCCGGGCGCCACCAACCTCATCGTCTGGCACGGCCAAGAGGTTGCGGACATCTACGAAGTACGGGTCTTCATCCCCCTGGATCTGATCAATTCGATCAATGAACGCATTCATCAAGTGGTTCCGGATGCGCAGGTGACGGCTCTGCCAGGCAACAAGGGCGTGCTGCTCAACGGTGAGGCAAGCAGCCAGGAGATGCTGGAGCGCGTTCTGGCGGTTGCCAAAAGCTTTGATATCGGCATTGCCAATCTGATCACGGTGACCGGTTCCCAGCAGGTGCAACTGGAGGTCAAAATCGCCGAGGTCTCTCGCTCGGGCGCCAAAAAAATGGGGCTGGGATTTCTTTTCAAGGGAGACTGGAATATGGGGCTTTTCCCCAACGGGGGCGTCTCCGCCGCCTCCTCCACCAGCGACGCCGAGCTTCCCAGCACCACCGTGACAGAGGTCAACGCCATCGAACAGACGGTGTCGCGATACACGACCTCAGGGGGACTCTCCCAGACCATGAGTTCGGAAATGGAGCTTCTGCAACCTTTCGGGTCGGCCTTTCAACTGGCCCTGCACGGCCTGAATGACGACTTCCTGTCCATCATAAGTCTTTTAAAAAACCAGGGACTGGCGCACATGCTGGCAACGCCGACCCTGGTGACCATGAGCGGCCAGGAGGCCGAGTTCCTGGTGGGCGGCGAATTTCCCATCCCCATGCAGGGCGAAAACAACAATACCACCGTGCAGTTCAAGCGATACGGCATCATTTTGCGTTTCACGCCCTTTGTCACCGGCAAAGAGACCATCACCATCCAGGTGGCCCCGGAAGTGAGCAGCCCGGATTACAGCCTGGCCATCCTATCCGGCGGCGTGTCGGTGCCCGGCTTGAAGACCCGCCGGGGCACCACCACGCTGCAGCTCAAGGACGGCCAGACCTTTATCATGGCCGGGCTTCTAAAAGAAGAGATGTATACCACGGTAAACAAATTCCCTTTTCTCGGAGATCTGCCCATCCTCGGCACCCTCTTTACCAGCAAAGAGTTCCAGAAAAACGAAACCGAGCTGATGGTCATTGTTACGCCGCGGCTGGTGCGGGCCCTGAATCCCGAGGAGGTGCCGGACCTTTCCGGAAGCAATCAGATCGGCGATATCGACGATGTTGATTTTTTTCTGTTGAATCGGCTGTCCGGCGCCCCACCGGACAACACCGCGGAACACAATGCGCCGACAAAAGAGAACCGGGACGACGGCAGCCGTCAAAAGAGACCAGGGGCGGCCACTGAAAACGCAATCCCCGGATTCCGGGGACAAACCGGATTTACCCGTTAACCGTTCCAGGAGGGACCCAGACCCGTGAGCGCCATCAACCAAACCCTCATCTTCAGCCCGGACCCGACCTCGGCCGAGCGGCTGGCCCAAAGCCTTGAACCGGCCGTGGCACAGATTCACCGGGCGCACACCGCGGAAAACGCGCTGGCCCAGGTCAATGAAAACGCATTGGACGCCGTATTGATCCACCTGGACCGCGATCCCCGCGGCGGTCTCGCCCTGGCAAGCCAGATCCGCCGTCTGCATCCCGACCTGGCCGTCCTGGCCGTGGGCCGGGATAAAGATCCGGATCTGATCCTCTCCGGCCTGCGCGCCGGTATTACGGACTACCTGGTTCTCGGGGAAAACGGAGTGCAGATCCCCGCAGCCCTTTGCAACGCCCTGAACCGCAACGCGGGCAACGCCCCATCGGGCGAACTCATCGCCGTTTACAGTCTCAAGGGCGGACAGGGCGTCACCACCGTTGCGGTCAACCTGGCCGATCATATCCAGTCGCTGACCGGTCGCAAGGTGCTGCTGGCCGATCTCAATCCCTTTCGCGGCGATGCCGCCGTCTATCTGGACCAGCCCTGCAGCTACACCCCCGCCGACTTGATCCGGGACCTGCAACGCATGGATGACCAGTTGCTCTTTTCCTCGCTGATCCGCCACAAAAACCGGTTTCACCTGCTGGGCACCAGCGGCGACATCAGCGATGCCGATCAAATCAGCGCCGAGGATATCGCTGCAATGATCGCCCTTTTGAAAAGGCATTTTCACACCATCGTGGCGGATCTGCCGTCCGATTGCTCGGAAAAGAACCTGGCCGTGCTGGAAAGCGCCAGCCGGATTCTGCTGGTGGTGCAGCAAACCGTACCGGAGATCAAAAGCCTTCAAAGCGTCATCGACTTTTTCCGGGAAATCGATCCCAATGAGCAGCGCCTGGAGGTTGTCATCAACCGCTACAACCCAAACAGCGACCTGACCGCAAAAGACCTGGCGGCGTTGTTCGGCTGCCCGGTGACAGGGACCATCGCAAGCCATTACAGCGCCATCACCCACGCCGTCAACCAGGGCAAAACCCTTTCAACCGCCTGCCCCCAAAAAAAGATCAATCGGGATTTCAATGCCCTGGCATCGCGGTTGACCGGCACCGGACCGGCAAAAACGCAACAGCCGCTGCTAAAAATGTTAACCGCCTGGATCAGGGAGTAGTCCATGCCGTCGGCCAAAACCATAGATTGCATACACCCGCCGGAGGCCCGGCACCCATGAAGCTCAGCGACAAAATCAAAGCGGGCCGGGCGCACAAGGGCCGTGACGGCGCCTTCCAAAGCCACCTGTTGGGCCGCAACACCTACAACACCGTCAAAACCCAGGTCCATTTCCGGCTGGTGGAGCAGCTCGATCTCTCTTCGGTGACCGACCTGCCCCGGGACCGGCTGACGGCCACCGTCCGGCTGACCCTCGAGGAGATCACCGCCGCCGAAAACATTCCGCTCAACGCCGCCGAGCGGGCCGAACTGGTGGCCGATCTGATGAATGAAATTCTCGGTCTCGGCCCCATCGAAAACCTGGTGAAGGACGACACCGTCCAGGATATCCTGGTCAACGGCTATGACCAGATTTACATCGAAACCAACGGCAGGCTCCAAAAAACCGCGGTGCAGTTCCGGGACAACGATCACCTGATGCAGATCATCGACAAAATCGTTTCGCGGGTGGGCCGCCGCATTGATGAAGCCTCCCCCATTGTGGATGCCCGCCTGACCGACGGCTCGCGGGTCAATGCGATCATCCCGCCCCTGGCCCTCAAAGGCCCGACGCTCTCCATCCGCAAATTCGGGCAGGAGCCCTTTCGCCGGGACGACCTGATCGCCAACGGCTCCCTGACCCCGGAGATGCTCACCTTTTTGAGAGCCGCGGTTCTGTCCAAACTCAACATTCTCATTTCCGGCGGCACCGGCGCCGGCAAGACCACCCTGCTCAACGTGCTCTCCGGATTTATCCCGGCCGGCGAGCGGATCATCACCATCGAGGACAGTGCCGAGCTGCGCCTGGATCAACCCCACGTGGTCAACCTGGAAGCCCGGCCAGCCAACATCGAGGGCGCCGGCGCGGTGCGCCTGACCGACCTGGTCAAAAACAGCCTG
>JBFFHG010000183.1:0-6520 GCA_041557055.1 Desulfosarcinaceae bacterium | reverse complement strand
GCCGGGAAACCATCACGGTTCCGGAACGCCGTCGTCGTCCGACGGAAGTCGGCAACCATTGGATCACCATTCGCAAGGCGGCCACCAACAATCTGGACGGCATCGATGTCCGCATCCCCTTGGGGCTATTCGTGGCGGTCACCGGCGTATCCGGGGCCGGCAAATCCACCCTCATCAACCAGATTCTCTACCCGGCCCTGGCCCGCCGGCTGCACGGGGCCGCCATGGATGTCGGACAGCACGACGGGCTCAGCGGTTTGTCCCACATCGACAAAGTGATCAGCATCGACCAGAAGGCCATCGGCCGCACGCCGCGCAGCAATCCGGCCACCTATACCAAAGTCTTCGACCTGATCCGGGATTTCTTCGCGCAGCTGCCGGTGGCGCGGGAACGCGGCTACAAGAAAGGACGCTTTTCCTTCAACGTCAAGGGGGGACGCTGTGAGGCCTGCCACGGAGACGGCTTCATCCGCGTGGAAATGCATTTTCTGGCCGATGTCTTCGTGCCCTGTGAAGCCTGCCGGGGCAGGCGCTTCAACGACGCCACACTCCAGGTGACCTACAAGGGGCTGTCCATCGCCGATGTGCTGGACCTGTCGGTCCGCCAGGCTTGTCAGCTCTTTGCCAACCACCGCCGCATCATGAGCATCTTGAACACCCTTATGGATGTGGGCCTGGGCTACATCAAACTGGGCCAGGCGGCCACCACCCTTTCCGGCGGCGAGGCCCAGCGCATCAAGCTGGCCCGCGAATTGTCCAAAACCGGCACCGGCAACACCCTTTACATTCTGGACGAACCCACCACCGGCCTGCACTTCGAAGACATCAAACAGCTTTTGGCCGTTCTGCAACGGTTGGTGTCGGCCGGCAACACGGTCATCGTTATCGAACACAACCTGGATGTAATCAAAACCGTTGACTGGATCATCGATTTGGGACCCGAGGGCGGCCACCGGGGCGGTCGCATCGTGGCCCAGGGTCCCCCCGAAAAGGTGGCCGGAACCCCGGCCAGCCACACCGGCCGGTTTTTGAAAGCGAGCTTGCCGGGAAGGTAGCGGTCCGGGGCAATTTTCGACGATCATGACAACGGTTGCAATGTCAGAATACGGTGACCGGCTACCCGGCTCATCGCCAACCGGTTTCAACCCCGGCAATATGCACCGTCAAAATTTGTCGCTCTTGACAAAACCATCAAAATCCAAACACTCAGATACCCTTTGCCGCTGAACTTTCGATAGTTCTTCAATAGTGAAATATCTAAATTCCGAATGTTCGCGACTTAGTTTTACGGCTTTCCAATCATGCAAGTCGCATTTAAAAATACAAGCATGGGAATTATGAAAAGAGTGGTAGTACATTCCGCTCATATATCTAATGGTAACTTCAGTGCCAAGTTCCTCCCTGCACTCACGCTGAAGCGCTTCGTGTATTGTTTCGCCAGGTTCAAGCGCACCTCCCGGAAGACCCCATGACTTGTCATTGTATGTCGCTTTAAGCTGTAGAATCCGGTTCTCATTGTCTGTGATTACAGCGTGAACGCTTAATCGATATTTGTCTTCAAATGCCATTTGACGCCTCGATTTTTCCGGATAGCAGGATTGTTGTTTTCCATGGCGGGTTACAATTACAGCCTGCCTTTTTTGATGATGGCCACCAGCAGCCAAATGCCCAGGAAACCGGCAGCCAGGAAACCGGCCAGGCCGATGACGGAGATACCGTAAAACAGCGGCGGCATGTTGGAAATGACGATCAGGGCCGAACCGATGATCAACGCGGCGATAATGATGGCAAAAGAGATGCGGTTGGAAATTTGATCATGGGTGGCCAGCATCTTGTCCAGATCTTTCAGAATCAGGTTGAAGGATAATTTTTTCTGGCGCAGGGAGCGGCTGAGCTCCAAAAGATCTTTGGGAAAGTCGGTTAAAAACTCATAGGATTGCTCCACCAGGCGGATTGCATCACCGGCCAGGCGGCCGGGGGCCAGACGGGCCAATTTGATGTCGCGAATAAAAGGCGCCGCCCTTTCGATGATATCGAATTCAGGATCAAGGCCGCGGGCCACCCCTTCCACCTGGGCCAGCGCTTTGATCATCAAGAAGATGTCGGGCGGAATACGCATGCGATGGCGGGTGGCCAGCTCCAGCAGGTGCTGTAACAACCGGGCCAGTTGGATCTCTTTGAGAGGTCGATAGAGATGTTGGGCGATAAAATCGGCCACATCTTTTTCCAACTGGACCTTGTCGGGTTCCTCATCCCAGTCGGTAAGCCTGAGCAATACCTGCGCCATGCGGGGCTCATCACGCCGAAGAATGCTGTCCACCAAAGTGACGAAAATTTCACGGGTGGCCCTGTCCACGGCGCCCATCATTCCAAAATCGAGCAGGCAAATGACATTACCGGGCAAAACAAAAAGGTTGCCCGGGTGCGGGTCGGCATGAAAAAATCCAAAAGCGAAAATTTGCTTGAGCAGCACATCGGCGCCCCGGGCGGTAATCAAATGGCAATCATATCCGGCCTGGCATAAATCTTCTGTTTTTGAAATCTTGATACCGTCGATGTATTCGATGGTCAGCACCCGCTGAGTGGAAAATTCGCCATAAACTTTGGGGACATAAATCGTCTCATCATCGAGGAACTGACCGGCCACCCTCCCCATGCTGGCGGCTTCGATGGTGTAATCCATCTCTTTTTCAATGGTTCGGACAAACTCCTCCACGATTTTGACCGGCCGGTGGAAGGCGAGCTCCTCCACATGGCGCTCGGCCAATGTGGCCAGATGCAGCATGATTTCCAGATCGACCTCAACGATGTTCGTGATGGCCGGACGCTCAACCTTGACCGCCACCTCATCCCCATTATGCAACCTGGCGTGGTGAACCTGGCCGATGGAGGCCGAGGCCAAAGGCGCCTCGTCGAATTCGGCAAACAGGACCCCCAAGGTGCGCCCCAACTCACCCTCGATGGTCTGCTTTATCGCCTGGAAAGCGACGACCGGCGCTTTATCCTGCAATTTGGCGAACTCATTGACGAAATCCACAGAGACCAAGTCAGGGCGGGTGGATAAAACCTGGCCCAACTTGATATAAGTGGGGCCCAACTCCTCCAGGGCCATGCGCACCCGTTCGGCACGGGTCAGTTTCTCCAGACGTTCGCGGCGCTTGCGCGAAATCATTTGAAGACCGATCTCTATGTATTGCTCGATCTTCAGGGTTTCGACCAAATCTCCAAATCCGTATTTGAACAGCACCGTCAATATCTGGCGGTAACGATTGAGATGACGGTAGGTGCGGCCGATAATGCCGATTTTACGGATACTGATCATTGGATTCCCGCTTTTGGCCGGCGAACGCCGAATGCCGTGAACCGGTATGCGCCATCAGGACAAGGCGTGTTGGAAATTGTGCCGATACCCCCTGATCAGTCCTGTTTTTGGGTCAAGGTGTTGATAATGCTTTTCAGCTCCCGAATCTCCTTTTTGAGTTCTTTAAGTTCATCAGAGGTGACAATCTGGCTCTTTTTGAGAAATTCCTTGACCGTCTGCTCCACCCGCTTTTCCAGCTTGCCCTGGGCTTCCTCATATTTTTTCTGAACTTCATCCAGGAATTTGCGGCCCTCGGCTTCGGTCATCTCTCCTTTTTCCTGGACCTCCCGCACCATTTTCTCGACTTCATCCCAGGTCTTCAGCGCCAGGCCGATACCGGCCAGCATGCCTTTTTTCATTAGATCGAACATCTTAACCCTCCTTGGGAAAATTAGCATTGTTGTTGGTAGGTTATCCTTTGGTACCATAGGGTTGGGGGGGAATGCAAGGCGTTTGCCCCACCTTGGCGCAATTCCCGGTAAAGCAGGGCCGGCAGGCCATAAAGATCCCCCCCCCGGAATCTAAAGTTGCCGGAAACAGCGCCATTGGCGTCCGATCCCGCTTCGGGCGGAACAATCGACCGTGCAAAGGTTGGATCAAACTGTAAATCATCCTTGACGGACGCTTTTAACTTGCTTAGTTTGCCTCTATCTTAACCAGATCCACGATATGCGCCGCGATGGCCCACGGAACCACTCCGGTGAAATCTTGACGCTCAAAAAACGAAGGTAGGATTCAATGACATTCTCAATCGCGTTGGCAGGAAAAGGAGGGGTCGGCAAAACCACCATTGCCGGTCTGTTGATCAAATATCTGGTAGCCAAGGGTAAAACCCCCATTCTGGCCGTAGACGCCGACAGCAATGCCAATCTCAACGAAGTGCTGGGCCTTGAAGTCAGGGACACATTGGGACAAGCCCGGGAAGATATGAAAAAGGGCAAGGTGCCTTCGGGAATGACCAAGGATATCTTTATGTCCATGCGCTTGGAAGAAGCCGTGGCCGAGGAGGAGGGCTTTGACCTGGTGGTCATGGGCACCCCGGAGGGCGCCGGATGCTATTGCGCGGCCAACTCGCTGCTGACCGGTTTTTTGGAAAGACTGGTCGACAACTATGCTTATGTGGTCATGGACAATGAGGCCGGAATGGAGCACATCAGCCGGCTGACGACTAAAAACGTGGACCTCCTGCTGATCGTTGCGGATACCTCGCGGCGTGGTTTACAGGCCGGGTTGCGCATCCATAAATTGGCCGGGGAATTGAATATCGGGGTGGGTAAAAGCTATCTGATCATCAACCAGGCCAAATCCGATCCGCCCCCGGAAGTGTTGGGTTTATTAGCCAATGACAGCTTGGAGTTGGCCGGCATCGTTCCCGATGACAATACTGTTTATGAATACGATCTCAATGGCAGGCCCACCATCGAGATTTCCGAGGAGAGCCCATCGGCAAAGGCGGCCTATACAATTTTTGACCGAATCCTGGACCTGTAAAAAGGACGCCCCGAAAATGTAGTGACAGGGCGCACGGAGCACTTTTGACGCTTCAAACCATAGTGCAAGTGAGGCCAGCTTATGAAAAAGACAGGCTTT
This sequence comes from Desulfosarcinaceae bacterium, assembly GCA_041557055.1. Taxonomy (GTDB): domain Bacteria; phylum Desulfobacterota; class Desulfobacteria; order Desulfobacterales; family Desulfosarcinaceae; genus JARRKU01. The sequence continues at coordinate 1,569 of JBFFHG010000183.1, read as the reverse complement.
CTCTACGACCCGCGTTTCTTGCTGCACGACACCGGCCCCTATCATCCTGAGATGGCTGAACGCCTGGAAATGATTGTAAAGGGTGTTCAGGAAGCCGAACTCATGCCCCATCTGACGCGCATTACGGCCAAACGCGCCGACACGAAACGGATCGAAGCCGTCCACACCCAAACCTATATCCGGCGTTTTGAAGAGGTCTGCCTCTCCGGTCACCGCTCCCTGGACCATCAGGACAATCAGATGTGCGTCGACACCTATGAAACCGCCCTGCTGGCCGCAGGCGGGGTTATCGAGGCCGCCCGCATGCTGATGAACAAAGAAATCGACAACGCCTTTTGCGCCGTGCGCCCCCCCGGCCACCATGCCGAAAGCGGCCAGGCCATGGGATTTTGCTATTTAAACAACGTGGCCATCGCCGCCCGTTATCTTCAAATGGAGTGGAACGTCGAGCGGGTGGGCATCGTCGATATCGATGTCCACCACGGCAACGGCACCCAGCATATTTTTGAGCATGACGATACCGTATTCTACTATTCCATTCATCAGCATCCGTCCTTTGCCTATCCCGGCACGGGCAGAGAATTTGAGCAGGGCCAGGGCAAAGGATACGGTTTTACCAAAAACTCACCAATGCTGCCGGGCCAAGGTGATGATGATTACCGCGCATTTTTTACAAAAGATCTGCTGCCCGCCTTTGAATCCTTTCGTCCCCAGGCGATACTGGTCTCCACAGGGTTTGACGCCCATGTGGACGATGATATGGCGGATATCAATTTGACAACCGATGGGTATTCGTGGGTGATGCGGGCGGCGATGCAATTGGCCGAAAATTATTGCGGCGGACGGCTGATATCCGTGCTGGAAGGTGGTTATTGCTTGGAGCGGCTGCCCGAACTGGCAGCCAATCACGTCAAAATTCTGATGGGCATTTAATTCCTGTATGAAGAAATGCGCCAGAGACAACGTCCTGAGGAGGTAGAGAGATGTTCGTCAGTCGATCCATGGCTAGAAAAGTGACAACCGTGGACAAAGCAACCGGCCTTTTGGAGGCCCAAAGTCTGATGCAGCGCCTGGGAATACGCCACCTTCCGGTTGTCGATGCCGACAATCATCTGGTGGGCATGATCACCGACCGGGACATCCGCAGCGCGCTGCCGTTTGAGCTTGCCAGGGGAGGGGGCGATCCCCGGGTTCAAGAAAAATATGCCCATTTGAAAGTCGGTGACGCCATGAGCACCGACCTGCTGACCATCTCCCCCACCCATACCCTGCAGGATGCCCTTTTGTTGATCGAACAGAAGAAAGTGGGCGCTTTGCCTGTGGTGGACGACAACAACAAACTGGTCGGCATATTGTCGGTGCGCGATCTGCTGCGGGCCTTCATCAACGTGCTGGGCATCGGTCAACCCGGCACCTTGTTGTGCATTCTGGTGGAAGAAAAAGTAGGTCAGCTCAAAAAAATCGTCGATATCATCGCCGAAGAGAACATCTCCTGCGGCAGCGTTCTGGTGGCCCGCTACTGGGAAAAAGATAAACGGGCGGTTTTCCCTTATTTGTTTTCCAACAATG